>CAYYUU010000093.1:0-12630 GCA_964474955.1 uncultured Alcaligenaceae bacterium
GCGTCTTTTGCGACTATCGGAGTTTCGCTCCATCTCGACGATTGCCGCGGAGCACGATCCACGAACAACTCGACGTCGGAATCGAAAAACTTCGAGCGAGATTTGGGGTGGAGCATTTCCTGGCGTATTTCCAGGCCGCCACAAACACTTATGGTCGGCTAGACAAACTCAAACGTCTCTACGACGAAGCGATTGCGCACCCTCAAGTCGTCGGGCTCGCAATCGGCACGCGGCCCGATTGTGTCCCGGACGAAGTTCTCGATTTGCTCGAAAGCTACGCCGAGCAAAAATATGTCTGTCTCGAACTCGGCTTACAAAGCATTCACGATCAATCGCTCGACTGGATGAACCGTGGACATTATTTCCCGTCTTACGCCGATGCCGTCCACCGCTGCCAGGGAAGAAACCTGGACATATGCGTTCACGTCATCCTTGGGCTTCCTGGAGAAACGCACGCCGACATGATGGCCACAGCCGAAGTCGTGGCCGCATCTCCCGTACACGCCGTGAAAGTCCATAATCTCCACGTCGTGAAAGATACTCCGATGGAACAAATGTACGAACGCGGCGAAGTACCCATGTTTGAACTCGACGAGTATGTCGAGATTGTGTGTGATTTTCTCGAACGACTACCACCACACTTCGTCATTCATCGATTGAATGGAGACGCACCCCCGGATTATCTCATCGCACCGAAGTGGTGTTTGGACAAGAACACCCTGCTCAGAAAGATCCAGGCAGAACTACAACGGCGTGACAGTTGGCAAGGGAAGAAGTGGTCGCCAGAAAGTGCGATACTCGAACGACCAACTCTCAAAGAAGGGGAAACGTTTTCGCTACCGCTGATTCGATGACAGAGTTGAGGGTTGAGAGTTGAGAGAGCGCTTGGTTGTGAGTCACGAAGTGGTGATATATTGTAGCCGTAGGTGCGAACCCACGGGGATAGAAGAGTGTCTCACCATCCCGCGGTCTCACGGCCACGGCTACTTTCAACTTTCAACTCTCCAGCTATCGCCCATACCAATAACTTGGAGCTTGTTGATAGATCGCAACCGGACGATACGGTTGACTCCTACTTTGTGTATAGACCCCGTATCGATACGCGTTGTAGGTCGTTGGCCGGATCGGATTGGCAGTTGGCGTCGACGGAAGGAGTGGCGGTTCCGTATCGGGTTTCTTCGGATCTGTGGGGGGCTTGTTCGGGGGCGGTTGTTGAGGGTGTCGTGATCGCGGTTGCCAGTTTGGGAAACGTGGCTTGAGAGGTCCCGCAGTCTGATTAACGCCGTCATATGGAAAATAGGTATACCACGGCGCAAGCGGATTCACGTCATGGTGATTAAGCGTGTGCACTTTAAATTTGATTTTAATTCCGGCGTCGATTTTGACGGGATGGCGAAACGGCCATTGGGCCTTCGCGTGAGTCGGAATGATGCCAACGAGAAGAATTAGCAACCATGCCCGGTTGATTGTTTTCATGATGTTCATCCTTTGAAGGTGGGCCAGGGATTTCCTGAGGTCGTATCTGGCTCAACACGTAGGACAGGTTTGTAACCTGTCCTTTTGTTTTGGACAGGTTACAAACCTGTCCTACGGTCCACACAGAAACAACCAATGGAACATTCCCCATAAACGAGAGAAAGGCCAGGGAAAACAACATACCTTTCCCTGGCCTTCCGAATTATTGCCTTATCGTTCGCTACAGCCTGTTCATCCAGACATGATGGCCTTGAAATTTGTCGTGTTTTGAGAGCAGTGGAAGTAACGTTATCCATCTTTCTTGGGCCAACGTCCCAAGAGAACTGTGACATTACTTCGGCTGCGGGCAATAGAGAGTCAGAAAAGAAAGCGATGGAGTTCTTCTCCATCGCTTCCCAAACCTGAAACCGCCCTATCGACCATACCAGTAGGCGGGAGCTTGGTAAGTCCTCGTGTTCGATTGTGTTCCGGACGTCGGGGAAGAACTCGACGTATGAATTCCGTAACGATATGTGTTTTGGATATAACTAACGTTCTTCGTATTGTTCGATTGGTCTCGCGATTGTTGTGCTCGCGAAGGATCATAATCTGGATTGCCGTACGGACCCATGGCAAGGGGGCCTTGTGCATACGGATAGCCCGCGTAGGGTTGACGACTGTAGCTGTTGATGTTGGCGGCGGAGGCATGTCCAGTTGGGTGATGCGGGACGACCTGAGGCGGAATGCCCGGATAACCACCCTGGTAGGGCACCTGACCGTTTCGGAATAATCCCCAGAATAGGGTGTTATCTCCCGTTTGCCAGTGCAGGTTGACCCCGGCACCAAACTTGATGTTCTTCCACGCGAGGGCACGCTGCTCACTCACAACGACGAAAGCACAGGCTGCGAGAGCCAGGACATAGAATCTTTTCATGGCGATTTGTCTCTTGCTGGAGATGTGTGATTGCTGAGTATGTCTTCACCTTCAAGACGACTCATCACTTGGGCACACAAACATTGCCCGCAGCAAGGCCTTTCGCCAGTTTATTTGTTGGAAAACATAAGAATTGAATCAAGTTGAAGGTGTTGTCTGCCGCACGTCGGGACTACTCGGAGAATCATACAAGATTGGTCGAAATCGTTCTCCGCGAGTCACCGGAACGGTTGGTGTAGTCGTTATACCGCATAGTCGAACATGAGTCTAACTGTTACATTTTGTTGCAAGGCCAAAGAAATGTGCTAGCAAGATTGGAATATCCGGAGAGGACACACCTTGGGTTCACCCAGCAAGAACTACCCAAGTCGAAACACAGTGAAGCACCAAAGTGTGTCTCCCGGCCGCAGCGAGGTGGGCTAACTCCCGATCACGCAGGAATTGGCCCACCCCACCGCAGTTTCCGGCGGAAGGGGCAGGACAAGTAACCCCTAAGCTTACCGACCGTACGTAATGTACTGTGGTGCAGCATAAACAGGAGCTTGGTTGTAACCGTATTGAGGTTGATAGCTCACTGTGACACCTTCGTATCCTTGCGAGGGCAGTTCTGCCGAAGTCGGATAGTGAGGCATGGGAGGACCGTAGTAGGGGTTGTTGAACGGCTGGTAATGGAAACCACCACCATGACCGTGATGCGTCGGGATTTGGCCATTTCGCCACAGGTGATGACCAAAAGCGTTGTTGGCCGTCTGCCAGTGGAAGTTGAAACCAGCACCGAACTTGATGTTGCTCCAAGCCGAAGCTTGTTGCGGGGCGAGGGCGAACATTGTCGCCACCAATGCGATTCCGAGAATTCTCTTCATACCGTGTCTCCTCTCTAGTTCTGCGAAGTGCCTGAACAAGTCTTTCCCAGTGAGACTGTTTTTGCTCGGGCATTTGAAGGATTACCCAGAATCAAGTATGTCGCCAGAATAAATGACCATCTGGTTTCACAAAAAGCGGGTCGTTCGGTGTTTTCTATCGCAACTTTATTGTCTTCCGGGAAAAACTTGTAATTCGGTAAAGTTGCGAAGCATGCGATTGTTGCTCTCGCGCCATAAACAACACAGAAAACCAATTTGGCAAACGAAAAAGATTAAAAGTCTGAAAGTGAACTTGTAAGAATGGAACGATTCTACGTCGTGGTTCTGGAAGTCATCGCAAGCTTACGATCTGCAGACACAATCATGTCGAAGCTGGAATCCACGTATCCGTTAATGTTTTAGTGATCGGAAATGGAATAGAAATGCTTTGCGAGGGATGGGATTATTATGAGGCCGAAGAATTCACACGGAAGTGACCTAACCCCACGAACGACAAACTATCGTCGGTTCAACAAATATCACTTTATCACGACGCAGACGAAACTTGTTCGACCCAAGTCATTTGTTCTTCTGTGTCGGGAACGGAGAGACCACGAGCCTTTCCAATTTGCACAAACGCTTCTTTCGGACTGACCCCACGCCGGACAAGCAAACAAGCGGCCACCAAAGCCGAACGACCAACTCCGATCCGACAATGGATTCCGACATTTTTTCCGGACTGTAATTTGGTCTCCAACATATTTACGAAGTCTACGAAGGCCGGCCTCGAAGCTGGGACTCCACGATCCGGGATCGGGAAATTGAGAAATTCGATTCCTGCAGTCCCGCACAATTCGGTTTCGGCTTCGAGCCCCAACTCGGTGACCTCGTCAGATTCAAGCAGCGAGACGATAACTTCCAGCCCTCGTTGTTTCCACGAAGAGATTTCGTCTTCGAGCCAGTCACCAGCTCGCGGACGCGGCATGATGGCGAGCGTTTTTTCGGGATCGACCCAATAGAGTTCGGCTTGCATGGTGGGAGTCTCTTGGCGATTTACTCAAAGCAGGGGTTCCAAGTCCTCTCCACACGCTACCGTCATCCTCCTGGCGCTACCAACTCCGGTCGTGTTCCTGTCGTCGCCGGGCGAGCCTCTTCTCGCAATTGTCGGATCGTGCTAATCAGTAGGGCAAACTGCTCTCGGGTGAGCTTTCCACCTCCGGTCAGACGAAACACACCTTGCGTATCGATCACGGCTATGTTTGGCACGCCAGCAACGAGACCAAAATTGTTCTTCATGGTCGAACCGAAGTCGAGCCACACAGGGACATCCGAAACAGCGTTCCGAAATCCTCGCCGGATGAACCCCTGGATGAACTGCGGGACCTTCCCGATACACGCAACTGGAATCACCTTGACGTCTGGAACCGGAACGTTCTGGGGCCAGTTGGGAATCGTCACGACGGGAGCGTTCTGGGCTTTGGCTCCGGACTTGCCTTTGGCCGTCGGGTGGAACAGGACGTGGAGATACGTGCCGATTTTCCGAGCCACGTCCGAACCCTTCCGATCTCCATACACGAACACAACGACATGTCCGCGATACTGTTGCAAGCTGTGCTTCCGACTAAATTGATCGGATAACAGAATTTGCGGACGCGGAGGTTGGGCGGGAGCCATGGCTGGTCGTTGGGCTTGTCTGCGTTGTTGGCCGAACGAGTTCTCTGACGACGTAAGAAGCCACATCCCCACCACCCCGCAGACCAGGAAGTACCACACTGCACATCGCATAATTGCTATCCCTCGCAACATCCTTCCGACCAGCGGAAACGCCAAATCGCCAACCCCAAAAAGACCACGCTGAAGATCATCAACATCCCGACACTCAGCAAGACCGACAAGACATCACCATTTCGCACGGCTCGGCTGAACCCCTGCATGGCCCAGCTCGTCGGCAGACACAAGGACAATCGTAGAACCCAATCGGGTAACACGAACGACGGCACCCATAACCCACCCAACATCGACATCCCCAGGATGACCAGGATGGAAATACTTCGGGAGCGAGTCTCAGTACCACCAACCGCAGCCACCACCAAACCGGCACATGCCGACAACAATGACATCGCCAACGACATCAGGACGAAGCCGAGGAGCGACCCACGAATCGTGAGGCCGAAAACGATATATCCAAAACCAAACGTGACCGCGACTAACAAGAGTGCAATCGCCATCGTTGAAAACACCTTGCCAAGCAAGATCGTGGATAAGGACAACGGTGAGGCTCGCATGCGTCGCCAGATCCCTCGCCTTCGTTCTCGCAAGAGCAATAGCCCAGCGTCCATGCTCCAGAACAATAGATACTGAATCGTCATGCCGCAGAAGCTGTGTGTGTATGCCTCAATCGTTGGAGTCGAGTTCGGTTGACTTCGCTGCACTTCGAAGGGCCTCTCGAATTGCTTGGACGAGACCTTTGACTCATCGACCATGCCCGGAAAGTACTTCGACGCCTGCGACACAAGCCCGTGTATGAGCCGACGGACGACAACGGACGTGATGATCCCTTCGACGACATAACTTTCGAGTTCGCTTTCGGACGTATATTGCAGGTCAAGTTCGGGCCGAGGTCCCTGGGTCTTGCGGCTGGCCTGGAGTCGTTCGGAAAAAGTTGCCGGCAAGGTCAAGACAACGACCTTCTTTCCACGCCGAAAGGCCTTGTTCGCGGCTTGTTGGTCGACCTGTTTACAATCGATTTTGGGATGTTGATGGAGATCTTCGATGACCGATTTGGCGAACGAACTCTTGTCTTCGGAAACGATCCAAACAACAGGCTTCGGAAGTGATTCGAACGAACGGTCCTTCGAGAACACCGCCCCAAAGACGGATGCGAGGATCACGGGGACGGCAAAGCACAAGACGACGGCTTGGCGGTCGGCAAAGAAGAGTCCCCAGTCTTTACAAGCCCACCGCCAGAGGGATTCGAGTTGGACGCGCATGGTTGCCTCTCGTCTTGTTGGATCAACTCCGCGAAGATCTGTTCCAAACACATATTCGCCGGGGTCAATTGGGGGGCTTGCAAATCGGACTGCGAAAGCAGATCGAGAACCCTAGCTCTCTCACTTTCGGAACTTACGGTTACGACGATTTGCTGGCCCTGGACGTCGACACGACCTGGCGACATGTGAGGTCCGCGTCGTTCGGTGTGCGCCGCATCTACCCGATAAGAAACGACCTGCTCAGGGACCTGTTGGGCATCTCGGAGTTCTCGAAGTGTCCCTTGGGCCAGGAGTTTCCCCTTGGCCATGATGCCAAACCGATCACACGAGTCTTGGGCCTCGCGAATCATGTGGGTCGTGATGACAATGGCATGTCCCTGCCTGGCGAGGATTCGCAGCAGAGTGAACAACGAGTCTCTCGCCGCGATGTCGAGCCCAACGGTCGGTTCGTCGAGCAGCAACAACGTCGGTTCGTGCAGCAGAGCACACGCCAGGTTGACCCTACGTTGCATGCCTCCCGAAAGCGTGCGAACTCGTTTTCGCATGTGCTTTGCGAGCCCGACAAGTGCGAGGACCTGCTCGGCCTTCTGGGTCAAGGTCTTTCCACGTAGTCCGTAAAGCCCACCGAAAAAACGGAGATTTTCGAGGGCCGTGAACTCGTCATAAAGTGCGAGGTCTTGGGGCACGTACCCAACGTGACGCGAATACCCATCGGGGTCGGACTGACGCGACACACCATTAATTAAAATGGTGCCCTCTGCAACGTCCAGCACACCCGCCACGGCCCCGAGCGTGGAACTCTTGCCGCACCCGTTCGGCCCCAACAGACCAAAGATCTCACCTCGCTGCACGCACAGGGACGCTCCCCCCACGGCAACGAAAGTGCCGTACCGGACGGTCAGGTCTTGGGTTTGGAGAGCGGGGTTCGACGACATAACTTTCTCGTGGTCGGTTGTCTCAATCCGTGGCGAATTTGATACCGGTACGGCAAGAACGAAACAACCCCACCTTGCAGAATGGTCCTCAATTGGCAACAGGGATTAGGAATCTGTGTCCTGTTCCGCTCGGTGTCTTTCTGCTTGAGCCTTCTCTCGTTTCTTCTCCTGTCGAATTTCCCACAGAGCCAACTGCCAACCAACGTACCCACCAAGCAAGAGGCCGTCCAAGACATAGAAAAGCAACCCAGACAAAAGATCAGACTTCGAGACGTTCGTCGGAGCAAACCAAAACAACCTCGTCTGATTGACAAAATGGCACGCCAGGCAACCGACTGCCGTTCCAATCAGAGCACTTCCAAAAATCGTTCCGATGATCTTGGTAATGTCCTTCTGTCGCATTGGATTGTCTCGAAGTCAACAAGGAGCACGGTTTACCGCAACGGCAAGTTAATCGTCAACGTCGCATGATGTCGGATCGCGTCGTAAGCTCTTTTCTGGAACTTGCCCTTCTTGTCTTCTTGCACGTAAGTTCGCATGATGTGCAGACCTGTCTTCTTGGGGATAAAGCTCACCTTTCCCTCTTTGTCCGTTTGCAAGTTCTTGAACAGCTTCCCGGGACCTCCGATCCTCACAGGGCGATTCGCGGCAGGTTTCCCCTTCCACAACAGCTGCACCACCAACGCTCCACCTTTCCACTTCGGGACAAGCACCGCGTCGAGATGGGGAGCCGGTCCCAAGACGTTGAGTTCTTTGGCCTTGTCCACGTCGATGTGCCGGGGGTAATAATGCAACAGGATCTCTTGTTTGCCATACGTGTAGACACCCCACAGACAGTCCATCGAGACCGCGCGAGGACGCTGGACGGGCAGCTCGCCGGACATCCAGCGGAGCTTGATTTCTTTCTTCCCGCGCTTTCCGACTGCCTTGGTTTCCTTGAGTGTCAGCTTCTTCGGTTTCGGATTGTCCACCGTCCGAATCCATGTTTTGGCCCGTTTAAGAAACGGATCAAGGTAGTATCCATCGCCAACCCGCGGGGCTTCTTCAAAATAGAAGTTGACGCGAACCTTGCCCTTTTGTTTCTGAATGACAAGCCACGGATAGTGCGCCTGCGCCGACGCGACTGAGATCAACATTGCTGCCAAGCCAAACAACCAAAGACGATTTTTCATGGTGTGCCTCGTGAGGAGTGAGTAAGGAAAGTAGCAAGCACACTCCGTGTGCCGTGACCAGAAGTAGCAGGCACACTCCGTGTGCCTACTACTTCAAATCCGCAGAACTTGCTTCCAAGATAAACGCACATCCCGCCGATTGCTCAGGAAAAATCACCTTCGCTGAACCGACCAGCGAGAACCTCGACCAGCCAAACGTTGTCCTTTGGGAAACCACTATCCTCTTTTTCCAAAAGGTCTTGCCATGCTCCACTACCCCAAAATTCCGAGCACAAAGAACTGTCCTGGTGGTCGCTTCGTCGCCTTCGAAAAATACGACGGCACGAATATGCATTGGGACTGGGACCGCGATTTCGGCTGGCACGCATTCGGGACACGCCGCGACGCATTCAACTTGACCGATAACGGAATCGATCGCTTCGCCGAAAAACATCCCCAACAAGTTGGCTGCGTCGAAGTCTTCTGGAGCACTCTGGCCGGAGCCGTTGATGATCTCTTTCGAACCAACCCGAACTACCAGGAATTCCAGGAGCTGAAGATCTTCACAGAGTTCCTTGGCACCAACTCGTTTGCCGGAGCCCATAAGCCGGAAGACCCCAAACAACTCATCTTGTTCGACGTCGAGGCCGAAGGCTTCGGGATCATTGGCCCGGAAAAATTCGTCGATGACTTCGGAAACCTCCCGAGCGCCCGAGTTATCTATCGGGGGAAGTTCACTGGCCAGTTCATCGAAGACGTTCGCAACGGCAAGTACGATGTATTCGAAGGTGTCGTCTGCAAAGGTGGCAAGGGTGGTGCAGATTTGTGGATGGCCAAGATTAAGACGAATGCCTACCAGGAGAAGCTCAAGGAATCATTCCAGAATAATTGGGAGGCATATTGGGAGTGAAGAAAGGGTAGAAGGTGAAAGGAGAAAGGCGGTCCAGTAGTTGGCCGAAGGCCAACCTCATCGTACCTGGGCAAACTGCCCAGGTACGATTCGACCACCTCAAAAAGCATCAACAAGCGACCCTCACTCCCCAGCCAGACAAACAACACTGCCATCCTTCAGCGCGGCAAACAGTCTTCCGTTCGCAGCCGCGAGACCATCAAAGACCGTCGGAGCAGGTAGCCGATACTGTCCCAACTTCTGACCATCTGACACAGCCGCAGCATAAAGGACGCCACCTTTCTTTCCGTCCCAAGCCGCTATAACCTCATTAGGGTTCTTGAGATGGAGAGCTGCCTCACCCTTGGGTCCAGCGGTTTTGATCACGTCGGGAGGTCCAGCGATAAAGACAGCCTCTTTTGTGACCACAAGTCCGGTCGCGAGCAAAGGGACCTGCTTCGTCCAGCGATACTTAAACTGTTGCTTCGGCGCTTGATTCCTTCGTTTCTTTTTCCCTTTCTTGCCCTTACCCTTCTTCCCTTTCTGAGGAGCATCTGGCTTGTTCGAGATGGTCTTCCGGTCGACCGCAAAGAGCTGGTACTTCTCACCACCTCGCCACTGGCCGGTGTTCCCGCCATTGTACTTGTCACGACCGAAGCCATAGACGGACTCGGTATCGTAGGACAGGATGCGACCCGACGGAACCTGGTTCCCGATCCGCCACCAGCCACTCCAGTGCGACGTGAACCGATCCCCAAAAACCCAGTACGCCCGGTGCCACCAGGTGTCATCAAGGAACCCAAGAGGCGAGTACAGGTGTGTCCCACTGCCCGTCTCAATGCCGGTCGCAAAATCCAACTTGACGTGCCGCATGTAGACATCGCCATCGTTGACCGAGAGGATATCGACCAGCGCCCCACGGACGTCACGTCCACCACCTTTGGGTTGCTTGCCTTCCTTGTCCGGGCTGTAGATGGTCTTTTGGGAGAGCACCTTGCCGGTCTTCGGATTGACCCGGTAAAGACGAATCCCACCATCGAGGTACGACGACCGACCAGCAGCGATCTTCAACTCGCCCTTGTGGACAAGGACGCTCCCGTGGACCGGCCAGGCCGACTCGAGTTGTCCCTCGTTCATGACGAGTCTGTCTTCGGGAGCTGCTCGCAAACGCCACACAAGTTTCCCGTCGACAGCACGGACGGCATAGACCCAACCATCTGCCGACCCGAAGTAGGCTACACCGTCGTGAATGGTAGGAGGTGAGTCGATCCGCCCACCTGCCGTGAATGTCCACTGTGTCTTTCCGGTGTTCAGGTCCAGAGCATGGACCTTGTGCTGATCGACCGCGGCAACATAGACATAATCTCCGGCACTGACAACCGCGGAGAGCTTCCCACCGATCTTCACCCGCCACTGAGATTTGAGTGGCGTGGAAACTTTCCCGGTCGTGACTCCTTGACGACCGGCATTACCCCGGGACGTCGGCCAGTCGTGCGGCTTCCGTCGGATGACCACGACTCCACCGAAGGCAGGACCTCGTTCCAAGATCGGACCCGTCTTGGCCTTGGTCGGTGTCCTTCGCTGTGCCGAGAGAGCAGTGATTCCGATGAGCTTCGACTTCATGTTACACGCACAACAATTCGGTGGGACATACAGCAAGCCGTTCGCCGGAAGGACACCGTACTGACATGTCCCTCGTACCCAGTCGTTGTCCCAGATGCCGCCCTTCTCAAGGTCAAGGACCTGCACACCCATCTGACCCAACATTAAGAATTGTTCGGTAGCCTTGTTCCGGTAGCACCTCGCGTGCATGTACCCACGCGTAGGGGTGAACTGCTTCTGAACCTTCCCGGTCACGGGGTCAACGCCAACACGTTTCCGGTTCTTGTCCATCCAAAGCGTGTCACCGACCAGATGAATGTCCGGGGGAGTGTTATACCCACTCGCACTCTTGTCCGACCAAAGCAGCTTCCCCTTGTCCAACGAGTACGCATGAATCTTGCGGAAGTCCGCCGCATAGACGGCCTTGTCCCCAACCAACAGGGACGGTGACTCCCACTGCATCTCGTTGTTGGCAATGCGACGTTTGGGCAGCTTGATGTCCGTCGCGAACTTCGTCTCCCATAGCTGCTTGCCGGACTTGCCGTCGAGACAAAGGACACTGTCCGGGGTCTGTGCAAACACACGACCTTTCTTGAGAGCGACGTTCGCGAACACCAAGTTGTCGATGTCCTTCGCCCAGAGTTGTTTGCCCGTTTCGACATCCACCTTCAGCAAACGACACTTCCGCTTGATCAACTTCCCACGCCGCCGAGCCTTGTCGATCTCGTCGATCTTGCCAACGAACTCGTCCGTCACGAGGATCAACTTTCCGTCCTTATGAAGGATCTGCTTGGTGTACTCTGACCCTTCGATCACCCGTAGCGTCTTTCCACTCGCGGCATCAAGGACATGGACAGGTCCCTCGAAAGAGAGGGTCGCGAAGACACGGTTCCCCGCAGCCACAATGCGGAACTGTAAATTCGCAGGTCCCGAACGGAACCGGCGAAACTGACTGACCCACCTGCCGATGTCCCTCTTCCAAAGGATCACCCCGTTGTAGGCATTGCGAGCCACCAACTTCCAACTCGAAGGAATTCGAATGTCCGCTGCAGGAGCTTCGTCCGCGATGAAGAACATCCGCCCACCCGACGTGACACATGTACTGAAGCTGGCCTGTTGTTCGTGACCTCGCGAGAACTTCGGCGTCCCCATCCACTGGACGTGCTTGGGAGGACCGACGAGGGAATCCTTCGCCACTGGGTTTCCGTCCGGACCATGCAGGAAGTGCGTCCACTCATCACGTTTTTTCGAGGCTGGTTTGACGACCTTCTTCCAGTCCTTCCCTTCGCGGACATAAAGGACACCTTGCGGCACTAACACTCGCATCATCTCTTCGCGAGAGACACCACTCGCATCCTCGGCGACGAGCAAGTCCACCAACCCGTCAGCATACGGTAACGTCTTCCCGACCAACCGATCCACCGAGACCTGACCATAATGTCCTTGCTTGGCGACGTTGCGACGAGCTTGATCTACGACCTTCTGATCTATGTCGAGACCATGCACCACGAACTGATCTCCAGCCCGAAGTTGTGCCGTGAGCTTTCCGTCTCCACACCCAAGGTGGACGACGAGCCCGCCGCGAACGCCGGTCTTTTTGATAATCTCGTCGGCTGTGACGCCACGGGCTTCCGAGAGCCCGAGCCCCGACCACAAGAGGGTCACAACTCCGACAAAAACGGAGAGGAATTTTCGTTTCATTCGTTGATCCTCGCAGGAGTGAAAAAATCATTGCTGAGGGCGATAGTTCTTGCTGCCATTGTCTTGCAACGGTTTCGCGAGGGCAAGGAAATAGAGATAGACTCAAGATCGAAGAGAAAAATTTCGCGAAC
>CAYYUU010000094.1:0-12602 GCA_964474955.1 uncultured Alcaligenaceae bacterium
ACCAGCAACCTGCCGATTAACAGTCGGACGCTCTACCGATTGAGCTATCGGGGAAGGAATGAACGGTAATTTTCCGCTTTCATCATATCCCAAATATATAGACTATCCCCAGAGGTTGGCAACCCCCACTTTTTCTTGGGCCCCAAACCTGCCGGCTTCATCAACACAGACACTACGCAAACCAAACCGGTTCGCTCGGGAAAGGACTTTTCTCATGCGCTTTGCCACGATCCAAGCGACTGACGGCCCTCGGGCTGTCGTCCAGCAAAATGAAGTTTTTATCGACCTGAATGCGACAAATTCTTCAGTCCCCAACTGCCTCAAAAGTATCTTGGAAGGTGGCCCGTCGTTGTTGGCCAAGGTCAGCGAAGTTGCTCGGCGTTCCGATGCCAAGAAGCATCCGGTCAATGGTGCCAGGTATTTGCCGCCGGTCCTGAATCCTGAAAAAATCATCTGCATCGGGTTGAACTACAAAGATCACGCCGCCGAACAGGGCAAAGAACCGCCGACCGAGCCGATTTTGTTCAACAAGTTTCCCACGGCCCTTGTGGGGCATGAGGCAGCAATCCATTTGCCCGCCGTGAGTCAAGAAGTCGATTTCGAGGCCGAATTGGTCATCGTCATCGGAAAATCCGGACGACACATCAAGGCCGACCAAGCCATGCAATACGTCGGCGGATTCATGAACGGCCACGACGTCTCGGCCCGAGATTGGCAGCTGCGGAAGCCGGGTAAACAATGGATGTCGGGCAAAACCTTCGACACGTTCGGGCCGACCGGACCGATCCTCGTAACGCCCGACGAAGTCGGCGATCCGCACGACTTGGCGATCAAGCTGCGGCTCAACGGCGAGACGATGCAAGACAGCAGCACGTCGCAATTGATCTTTGGCGTCGGCCCGACCCTCGAATACATCTCCCAAATCGTGACACTGAATCCGGGCGATTTAATCTTCACCGGAACGCCTCCCGGCGTTGGCGTCTTCCGTGATCCGCCGGTCTTTCTCAAAGATGGCGATGTCGTCGAAGTCGAGATCGAAAAACTTGGCGTTTTGCGAAATCCTGTTGTGCAAGACTGATTGGCGGTGGGAGAGAAAAACTACTCGCTACTTGTCGCTGGTTGGGAAGAGTCGCCAAGCTCCGGTAGGTCTTTGATGTTCTTCAGGCCGTAGACTTGCAGAAACTTCTTGGTCGTCCCGTAAAGGACAGGACGACCGAGCGAGTCGTGCCGACCCGCGATCCGGACGAGACCTTTTTCCATGAGTTGCCGCAGGAGTTCTCCGCTCTGCACGCCCCGAATTTCTTCGAGTTCGGCACGCATGATGGGTTGTTTGTAGGCCACGATCGCGAGCGTTTCTCTGGCCGCGGGCGAGAGACGCATATCGTGTGTTGGGTTTCGATGCCGCACAAGCCAACGATAATACTGGCTCCGCGAAAGGAGTTGAAATCCTCCGGCGACTTCCTCGATCTGGAAAGCCGTATCGTCGGCGTCGTAAAGCTCTCTCAATTGTTGAACGACTCTTCGCGCCTCCGCCGCGTCGACGAGCCCGGCGGTTTTGGCGAGTTTCCGCGGGGCCAAAGGCTCCGCGGCGCAAAGCAACACCGCTTCGACCATTGCGATCGCCGCATTACGCACGCCCTCCCCGGTCAGTTCCGTTTCCGTCACGTCTTCCAAAATGCGATAGACCAACGGTAGCGTTCGATCTTGAGGCAATCTCTGCCGCTCTGGAAAAGGGATTCGTAGGGATTGAAAAGGTAAGATCTGAGCCATATCGCATCATCCTTGAGCCAACGTTGAAATCCCCAAATCCGTCTTAGGTTCGACCGTAGATCATTTCCGCTTCCTCGTCATAGGCTTGCCCACTTGTTAAATCAGGAGGGAGGGAAGGTAGCACATACTGACCATCTTGGATCAAGACGATTCGCCCCGCTGTTTGCGTGGATTTGATCCGCATGGTGTGGGGCAAATCAACAGGTTTGGGCTGTGAGAAGTTTTTGGTCGAGGTTGGGTGCATGGTTTCGTTCGCCAACAACTGAACAAATTGTTTCTATACACAAGTATATTAGAGAGAATGCGAAATCAAGCTGTTTTTCTTGTTTTTGCCGATTGTTTTGGTTGTGTAAGCGAGTTCATCCCACCGCAGATCTCAACGTTGCTCTGATTGCGAGGATTCCCACGGCCTTCCGGTTGATCCGGGCTTTCCTCACGACCCTCATTTTTTGAGAGAGTTGAACAGCGATTCTGCGAAGAAACATCAATCCACTGTCGTTGGTTTCCGATGTTATTATTTGGGGAAAGGGCTACTTTGAATCAACTGCTTCGAGAACCTCCCAGATTCCGCACCACAGCCCTTCCTCTTATCTTGGGAGTTACTTGTCATGGATGACCTGTTTGGCCAGGGATGCCGGCTCGCTCTGATCTTCGCGTTGTTGAGTTTGTTTCCACCCTACGCGTTCTCCCAGGCAAAACTCCCTCCGCCCGCCGAGTTGGCTGCTCCGGTCGCTCCAAAACTTGTTCGGTTGCGAGAACTCGTTGCTTTGGGAATCCAACATCACCCACAACTCCAACGCGCTCGTCTGGAAGTCGGCGTGGCTCAGGGTAACAGGCTCCAGGCCGGGCTCTATCCAAATCCCGAACTCTATGGCGACTTTGGGGAACTTGGCGACCGACAGGGCAGGGGTGGGATCAACGCATTCCCTGTCATATCGCAAGAAATCGTCACGGCGCACAAACTCAAGCTGGATCAAGCCATTGTCGATGGTACCGTGAATCAAGCCAACTTGGCCGTCACCGAACAAACTTTTGCTGTCGTCGCGGACATTCGAAAGAAATTTTTTGAATATCTCACGGTCCAGGAGCGACTCAAAGTCCTGGCCAAATTGCGTTCACTAGCGACGAAGTCTTATCGATACACCGAGCAACTCGAGAAGGCCAAGCAAACCTCGAAGCTCGATGTGGTCCAACTGCGAGTCGATCGCAACCGCGTTGCTGCTCGATACGATTCGACACAGGCACGCCGTCGGGCGACTTGGCGAGAACTCACGGCCATCGTTGGCGTCCCTCATCTTCCCATCGCGGACGTCCGCGGGACTTTGGAATATCCCCTTCCGAATTACGACTTGAAGGCCGCGCTACAATACGCCATGAATCGGCACCCGCAAGTTTTAGCGGCTCACGTTGGAGTTACAAAGGCCCAAGTTGTCCTACGCCGCGCCTCCGTGCAAAAGATTCCAAACGTCACGGTAGGCGCTGGGTACGTCCGGCAAAATCAAAACAAAAGCGATGATTGGCTGATTCGATTCAGTGTCCCGTTGCCGGTGTTCGACAGAAACCAGGGGAACGTACTCGCGGCCCAGGCCGCTTTGGCTCAAGCTCACGCCGAAGTTCGCCAAGCTCAAAACGACATCGCCCGAAAGGTCGCCAACGCGTTTGCCGTTTATCAATCCGAACGAAAGCGAGCCGAACGGTATCGAGAAGACATTCTGGAAGATGCCGAACGAGCCTACAAACTGGCATTGGCCGGTTTCCAGGGTGGAGAATTCGGATACTTGCGAGTTCTGGCTGCCCAGCGAGCTTTGGCTGAGGCCCGATTGGAATATTTGGAATCTCTTTCGAAGGCCTGGCAGGCCGCGAGTGACATCTCCGGGCTGTTGCTCGAACGCCAGTGGCCGCCCGTAGCAGTTTCCCACAACACTACTAAGTAGCATCACCTCGATAAACCATGAACACCGTGTTCCAACTGTATCCCCAGTACGAGCAATTACTCGCCCAAATCCAGCTCGTGCTGTTCATGTTGGGAATGGGGGTGACTCTGTCGGTCTCGGACTTTGCTCCGGTCTTCCGTCAGCCGACTGCGCTGATCTACGGGGTCACATTTGAGTTGATCGTTACTCCGTTTTTGGCATTGGGAGTGGGATGGCTGTTCGATCTCGAGAAGGGGCTCGCGTTCGGCCTTCTGCTCATCGGTGCCCTTCCAGGTGGGACGCTCTCCAATGCGTTCACGTATTTGAGCCGGGGTAACGTTGCCCTCTCGATTGCCCTCTCGGCGACGGCGACGCTTCTGGCCATCGCGTCGATTCCACTCGTGCTTCGATTTCTTGGAGGGTTCGTTCTGGGGGGCGACGAGGCCGTCGGGTCACAGTTCGAGATGCCCGTTCTGGGAATCGTCCGTGAGATTTCGCTTTTCTTGTTGTTGCCGCTTGGGGTAGGCATGTGGCTGGCTCGGACGCTCCCGGATTATCAACAGAACATCTCGCTAGTGTGCATCGTCCTGGGTTTTGTATTTGTCGCCATCATGGTGGTTGGTGCGATCGGTGCTTCTCGGATCGAAGTGGGGAAACACGGCTGGCGTGCTCCGATCGCGATTTTGTTTTTCTGCGTACTCACCCAGCAATGCGCGATGTTGCCGATTCGGTTCTCAGGTTGGGCGGCGCGGGACTGGGTCGCCGTGGGAATCGAGGCGACGATTCGCAACGTTTATCTTGGGCTGCTGCTCACCACACTTCTTTTTCCGGCCAACACGAGCGAACTGGGGAACCAAGTAATGTTCGTGGTTTTGTTTTACGGTCCGGCGTCGATGGGTGCGGCGTTCCCGGTGACGATGCGAATTCGTCGCTTTCACAACAAACAAGAGCAAGCCGCCAAGCCGTCCGATGCAACTCCGACCGAAATTTGATATCGTATATACCATCCAGATGAAGCTCACACGCGTTTGTGGCTTGAGTTCCATCTCGACGAGGTAGGGTGGGCCACCGCAGCGAAGGAGTCGCATGCTGCAAAAGCAGCAGTGCGACTCCGGAGTCTAAAGACAACGCAGCGAAGGAGTTGCATGCTGCAAAAGCAGCAGTGCAACTCCGAAGCGAGCAAAGCAACACAAAGCGAAGGCCCACCATTGGTTTTCTGTTCCCTGTTCCCTCAAGAATGGTGGGCCTATGCTTCGCTTGCCCCACCCTACGGCTCCACCCACGACTCATGATATATCTCGACAATGCCGCCACGAGTTTTCCCAAACCGGAATCGGTGTACCAGGCTCTCGACCGATTCGCTCGCGAACACCTTGCGAATCCGGGTCGCGCCGGACACAAAATGGCTCTCGCCGCCGAGCACGCCCTCGACGACGGACGGCACGTGCTCAATCAATTCCTTCGTGGACACAACCCCGACCACTTTATCTTCACGCTCAACTGTACCGACGCGTTGAACATGGCGTTCAAGGGTGTGTTGACCGAAGGCGACCACGTCATCACGACGGACCTCGAACACAACAGCGTCAGTCGGCCCCTGCGAGCAATGGAACTTGCCGGAAAAATCGCATTGACCCAGATCGCTGCCGATGGGTCGGGAACGATCGATCCGGAAGCCATCCGACAAGCCATCACGCCAAAGACCAAATTGATCGCCGTTACCCATGCGAGCAATGTCCTGGGTACCATTCAACCCGTTGGGGAAATCGGCGAGATCGCCCGCGAACACGATGTGCTGTTCCTCGTCGATGCGGCCCAAACGGTCGGCGTCATCCCCACCGACATTCAGGCCATGAACATCGACTTGCTGGCCTTTCCAGGACACAAATGCCTGATGGGACCGACCGGAACAGGCGGACTATATGTGGGACCAAGAGCCAACGTCAAACCTTGGCGAGAAGGTGGTACGGGTGGCGATTCCTCGAGCGAAACGCAACCGACCGAGTTTCCGTATTATCTCGAAGGTGGAACCCCGAACGTTCTGGGCGTCGCGGGGATGACGGCCGGCATTCACTATGTCCAACAAGAAGGTCTGGACAAGCTCCACGGGAAAGAGATGAAACTCGTTGAGCACCTTTGGCAAAGGCTCGATGACAACCCGGCGTTCGAGATTTTCGGACATCGCGACGTGAGCAAACACGTGGCGACGACGAGCATCCGTTGCTTGGGACTCGATGCCACCGAGCTTGGCGGAATTCTCGATCAGGCTTTTGATATCGCCGTTCGGCCAGGTTTGCATTGTGCCCCTTATGTTCATAAAGCAGTGGGGACGTTTCCCGACGGAACGATCCGTGTAAGCCCCGGTCCGTTCAACACGCAAGAAGATATCGACAAGTTGTGTGATGCACTCGCCGAGGTTGTGCTGTAGGGGGATTGTTGAAGAGACAAGAGACGAGCGACCAAAGCGTCATCGAGACCCTCCAACACACACACCAACCCGAAGCGCGAGCGAGGAAATCCGACACCAACCCGAAGCGCGAGCGAGGAAACAAAATTACCAAAGCGTCAGCTACGCTGCCGCACTCCAAAACAAGACAAAAACAAACGGCACTCTCCGTGTGCCTCCTACGAAATACCAAAATCCAGCCCGAATGACCTGCCGATGACAGCCCACCACTTCCACTGGACCGACCCACTCAAACTTGGGATTCAAGGCTGTGCGCTGACGATAGGAAATTTTGATGGAGTCCATCTCGGGCATCAAACACTTCTGGCCGAACTGCGAAGGCAAGCCGATAGCCTTTCGCGGCCCGCCGTCGTCTTGACGTTCGACCCGCACCCGCGAGATCTTCTTCTCCCCAAGATTGCTCCGCCGTTGTTGACGACGATGAAGTATCGTGCCGAACTACTTCAGAATGCGGGAGCCGATTACGTCCTGGTCTTGCACACAACGCACGAACTCCTGGAATTGCGGGCCCGACAATTTTTCGAAGTCGTCATCCGAGACAACATTCGACCGAAGGCAATCGTTCCCGGATTCAACTTTGGCTTTGGAAAAGATCGCGAAGGCGACATCAACACGCTCAAGGAATATTGCGACGAGGCGGACATGAAGTTCGACCTCGTCCAACCCTTGCAAAAAGACGGCCTGCCCGTTTCGAGTAGCCGTGTGCGATCGTTGCTCGAAAAAGGCGAAGTCCGAATGGCTTGGGACCTCCTCGGTCGGCCCTATCGGTTGTCGGGAACTGTTTGCGTTGGACAACGCCGAGGGAATACAATTGGATTTCCGACGGCGAATTTAGGCGACGTCGAAACGATGATTCCGGGATTTGGTGTGTACGCCGTTCGCGCCGTTGTCCGCGGAAAATCCTGGCGCGGAGCCACCAACATCGGACCGAATCCAACGTTCGGCGAAAACGCAACCAAGATCGAAACCCATGTCATCGGTTTCGAAGGAGATATCTACGGCGAAACGATCGAGATCGATTTTTTGGAGAAGCTTCGGGACGTCCGCACTTTTGCCGGAATCGAAGAACTCACCGCCCAACTCAAGCAAGACGTCGCTCTTGCCCAACAGATCTTTCACGCAGAGGGCGAGTCAACGAATCCATGACTCCACCGTGATTCTGTACTCATGCCGGAAATATTGGCATGCACGAAACCGACGCGATCCAACAACCAAACCCCTCCCCGCGTTCTCCGGACACGAGAATTGCGAGCGGATATCCGGCCGATTTCCCGGCCACGGAAGCACTGGATTCCCGCGACAATTTTCAAAGATGGTTCACCAAGTCTCGACAACGCAAAATCGTCCGGGGGACTCGGATCATCCCCTTCGGAATGCGACTTTTTGCGGCAATTGTGTTTCTGGGTGGGATGAGCTACATTTCGTTGGTGTTGAGCTTGACCTGTCATCTCGGACGGTTTGAATACCTAACTTACGCACTCTACGATTTGTCGGTCGGGTCGAATCCGTCGGGAAATCCTGCTGCCCATTTCCTCGCAGGGACGATTCTCAAGTGGACGATCCGGATGGCCTTGTTAGTCTGTGGGTGTGTTATCCTCAGAGGGTTATTCGTTTACGGATCCGAAATGCCTCCCAACCCAGTCGAGGAACGCATCGTCGTGAAACCCGAGGGTACGAACCCGAACTGGTTGGGAGTGGTTGGGGTGTGCGTGGTTTTGGCAATGTTCGTATTTCTGTTTCTCCTGCCTATCAAAGATCTCGGTATGATCATTTGGTGGGAAGGGAAGCCGTTCAAACCGGCCCAGGACATGTCGGAGTTATTCAATGGCTTGTGGATGGCAAGTGCTGTGATCGGAGCGGCGTTGATGTTGGGATTCCGAGCCTATTTGGAATACCTATCTCGTATCGCGAACGGGATGAACAACTCGGAACTTAAAGCACGGATGCTCCGGTTGTTTTTCATCACGATGTTGATTTTGACTCCGCTCATGGTCCTCGCCGTTTCGCACTCGGCTTGGGCTCAGACAACGGCAAATCCCCACAATCGGATTGTCACGTTTCCGGAAGTTCGGGCTTACGGTGAGGTGACCTTGCTGTGGGCTGGGATTTGGTCTGTGGCGATCTTTCTGGTCGCGTGGTTCCTCGCAAGCAAGTTGACGGAATGGAGTGACGCGTTCGAAGAATATCCGGCCAGCGACGATCCTCCGGAAGGACTTGTAGACCACGAACCACCCAACAACGCTTGAGATGCCTATCTCGTGTCGACGTTAACGTTCTATCAACCCTACCTTTTGTTGTTACTTCTCTTGGTCCCACTTGTTGCGTGGTTCCTATTACGCCAGCGGCGTGCGGCGACCCGCTTCCCATCGGCTTCCCTCTTTTCCAAGGTTTCTCGTGGGCGTGGCACCGTCATCAACATGGTGACGATTCTTTTCAAGCTGGTGGCCCTAACGCTCCTCGTCATTGCCTTGGCTGGTCCGCGTTGGCCCGATCCCGGAACGCGAATCCCGACAGAAGGAATCTCCATCAGCATTGTCCTCGACCTGAGTGAGAGCATGCGAAGAGATGACTTCGTCTGGGATGGCGAATCGATCCGACGGCTCGACGCCGCGAAGAAAGTCTTTCGGATGTTCGTGGAAGGGAAGGAAGGAAAATTCTCTGGCCGCGAAAATGACCTCATCTCGTTGGTAGTGTTTGGAGAGGTCCCCGACATCGTCTGTCCCCTCACATTGAATCACGGTGTCGTTACAAAAATTCTCGAGGCGCAGGAACCGAGAGTTGTATCCAGAACCAATATCGGCGATGCCATGGGGTATGCGCTTAAGTCTCTGGAAACAGCGCCGACGAAACGAAAGATTATGGTCCTGCTCACCGATGGCGAACACAATGTCAAGGAAGCCGCCACGCCGCGACAGGCCGCCCAACTCGTGGGCAATCGGAAGATTCCTATCTATGTGATCGACGCCGGGAAGGAAGAACCCGGCGAAGATGACGAACCGAAAGTTGCCCGAGCCCGAGCCGTCCAGAGTCTGACGGACGTTGCGCAAATGACGGGCGGAAAATATTTCGAGGCGGCGGACTCCGACTCCCTGATTGAAGTCAGTCAGGAAATCGACAAAATCGAAGACGACAAGATCGAGAGTTTCGTCTACCGGCGTTACTACGAGGCGTATGTGTGGTTTGCCCTCGGCTCGTTCGTCTTATTCTTCAACGTGATTCTGGTGGAAGCAACGTTCTGGCGGCGAGTGCCATAACCTGACGATGTGGAAGTTTTTCGCGAATCCCTGGGCTTTATGGCTGCTGGCGTTGGTCCCGTTGCTGTGGTTGTCGTCGATGTTTGCAGGACGACGAAAGCGACGTGCGGCGATCCAATTCGGCGGACTGTTTTCCAAAGCCACGACGAACGTCACCGCCCGGAGGACGAAATCGGTCTTGGTGTACGCCGCGTTGGTGCTCCTCTTGATTGGGATGGCGGGACCTCAATGGGGGCGAGACAAGAGCTTTGCAACGACCAAAGGACAAGATCTCACCATCGTGCTAGACATGAGCCTCAGCATGGCGGCGGAACAACCGAGCCGGTTCGAACGGGCTCGGCGACTCTTGAATAACCTGATCGACGAACTCCAACAACGCGGCGGAACTCGCGTCGCCCTTGTTTTGTTCTCGGCCCGAGCAGAAATCGCTTCTCCGCTGACGCTCGACTACAATCACTTCCGTTGGCTTCTGGCCAAGCGCGACCCGAAGAACCGTTCGAAAAAAATTCGACCGCCAAGAGGCGAGCCGACGGGACCATCCGGAACTCGTATCGGAGCCGCCATTCGGCTTGCCGTGAACATGCGAGACGACCGATATCCCAAGGCCCACAACATTCTGTTGGTTTCCGACGGGGATGATCCGGGCGGGGATCACGAATGGTTTGAAGGAGTACGTGTCGCTCAGAAATTGAATGGCCAGGTGGACGTCCTCGCCGTGGGAGACACTCAGCCGCACACCATTCCGCTTGGTAGCGGCGTGGTCGAATACGACGGCAAGCCCGTGCAGACGCAGCTCAACCCGAGCTTGCTCCAGGAGATCGCGCGACGGACCGACGGCGAGTACATCGAAGCGGGAACGCAACGACTGGAACTCGGGCCATACTATAGCCAAATCCTACGCGGACGCCAGCAACGCGAGGGGACACCAAGTGACGTGATCATCTACAAACAGCGATACTATTGGTTCCTCGGCGGGGCATTGTTAGTATGGATCGTGGCACTGATATTGCCGGAGGGAAAAAGATGGAAGCCAAGCAAAAAACCACAGCCATCTCGATGACATATGAGTGTCGCTGGCTCGTTGTCGCTGTGAGCTTGATTCTCCTCGGGGGCGAGGGCGCGAAATCTCCCCGCGAACTCGTGAGAGAGGCAAACGCCGCTGTCGCCCGAGAACAGTTCGAGGATGCCTTGAAGCTGTACACGCAGGCCGAACGACGGACTACCGATCCGGGTTTGATTGCGTTCAACAAGGCCGTGATTTTGTATCGGCTCGAACGCTATCGCGAAGCTGAACATCACTACGAGCGAGCGTTGGCTGGAGCCGACCCCAAACGACTCGCCAAAAGTTATTACGGATTAGGTAATGCGAAATTGCGGCGCTCGGAAGGGACCGACATCTCTGTGATCCAGAACGCCATCGACTGCTTTCGGCGGTGTCGTGCGGTGCCAATAATACCAGAGGATTTGCGGAGGAAAACCAACAAGAATTTGGAAATCGCGAGGGTGTTATTGACAAAGGCGCGAGCGGATCTGGCCAAGAAAAAACAGCCCAAGGAAGGCGGGAACGAAAAGACCCAAACCAACGACGGCAACCCGGACAAGACGAACGACCAGAAAAGCGATGGCTCAGATCCAGGCGGAAAAGCCCAACCCGTCAAAACCAAGAAGAAGGCTGGAACAGACGGCGAAGGCGAAAAACAAGACGACGTTCCACCTGTGCCCGGCAAGGGGAACCTTCCACCACTGCCCGACGATAAAGAACTCCAACCGATCGACCCGGAAGACACCAATCGATATCTCGAACGAATGCTCCAACGAATCGAACGCCGACGCCAACAACAAGATCAGGCCCCAGCCAAAACGTCGCAAGGATTCAAAGATTGGTAGGGTGAGGAGTTGCGGTTCGATGCGAGCAAGTTTTTCCTTCACACTCCCACTCACATCCAGGCCGTTGGCATGGGCTAGGCAAATGGCCGGGCCTTTGGCCCTCCGAAAACACAATGAATCGAACCGTTCGACCCAGGGCCGAAGGCCCGGTCGTATGCCTAGCCCAGGCCAACGGCCTGGGAAAATGGCGCGGTCCCTCTTCCTTCTCCTTCTCCCACTCTTCTTTCTCAACTCCGCTTCAGCTTCCGACAAAAAATTCCCCATCAAAGGCCGGCCCGAAAATTTCAGTTTCATAGAGGGTCAGCGATTCAGTCTCTTCGCGTCGGTCGACAAAGCCACCGTCCGAGTCGAGCAACCTTTCCTCTTGACGATCACCCTCAAGGGTCGTGGAAAGATAACGTGTCCACCCACTCGAGAAAAGCTGAAGGTGTTGCCACCAGAATTCGAGAAACAATTCTTCGTCCGGAAACGCCTTGATAAGGATGGCTTCGATCCGAAACAGCAGAAGTGGAGCTTCGTGTACGAACTTCGTCCGAAGGGCACCGACGTCACTATGATTCCGTCTTTGGAGCTGTCCTATTATTCGCAAGGTTACAGGAAGGCCTACACCGGTTATATCAAGCTCAAGGTATTGCCTCCGCCACCTCCGATCGAGCCGCCACCGACTGCCATCGATGCGCCGGAAGACATGTACAACATCACGACGGGAAAACAACTCCTTCGCGACGCCCGTAAAGATCACGATTGGCCGTCGCTCGCAGTGAGCATTCCGGCGTTACTCCTCCCGTTATGCTTGTGCGTGCTTTGGTATGTCGTGTGGAGATATCGATATCCGGACGAGGCCCTTCGCGTTCAAAGACGCCAGAGTGGCGCGGCCCGAAAGGCTCTGCGGGCTCTGCGACGAGTTCGCAAGCCGGTGCCTGGGCAAACCGAAGCCATTGTCTCCAGCTATTTGCAAGACCGATTCGATTTCCACACCGCCGAACCGACTCCGGAAGAGACCGAGAGTTATCTGCGAACACTGGGCCTTCCATCGGCCTTGTGTGTGGCGACGGCGGAATATCTTCGCGTGAGCCAGAGGCATCGATTCGCACCGGAGGTTGACCAAGATCAACCAGACTGGAACGCACAAGCCGCCAACTTGATCCGTGAGTTGGAGGTTGAGCATGGGGAGTGATGTGAGAAGCGGGGACCAGAGTGTCGCCTTTCGCGGAGAAACGGTCAAAAATGATTGTCCGGTTTTTCCAAGTCCCTCGCCCCGCTTGCGGGACCCGGGATGTAGGGTGAGGGGCTCTTGGGTGGGGCTCGCCA
>CAYYUU010000095.1:0-12528 GCA_964474955.1 uncultured Alcaligenaceae bacterium
GGGGGTGTGTTGTCATTAACCCCCACCCCCCCCCCCCCCCGCGCCCGCGCGGGGTTCCGCCCCACCAGCCCAATACATGTGGGTCCTATTTATCCGTCTGCCTTCGGGGTTGTGAAACCAAAGCCAAACGACCAGAGAACACGAGCGACGAGGACACACATCAGCAAGGAGTCATTATGCAGTGCGAAATGTGCGGCGCCGAGTTCGCGGGCGGGAAAGAACAGGTTTGCCCCAGATGCCAGCAGAAAGTTCAGGGCATGAAGGTCGAATCGGGGCCATTGTTGACGAAAGGGCCGCAGTTTGGCGACCAATCCGAGGCTTCGACGGCCATCGATCCCCCTGCCCTCTCGGCCCAAGAGTTATGGCGCGTCGAACCATCGGATGCGTGCGATCTGACCTATCCGATCTGCGCCGCGGCGACCCCAACAGGGCAATTCTTTGTGTTGGATCAGCCGGAGGACTTCCGCATACTCCGGTTTGATGGCAAGGGAAAACCGCTGGGCGTCCTCGCCACGATTGCGATGGGCCAAGAGGACGGCGAACTCGACGACCCGCAAAGGATGTGCGTCGATACACAGGGCAACATCTACATCGTCGACGCCGGGGCGGACCGTATCGCCATTTGGAATCCCGACGGATCGTTCCAAAAGACGCTTTGCGGCACGGGTTCGGCCCCCGGTGAACTGGCCCACCCGCTCGACGTGGATGTCGACGAAGACGGCTTCCTCTATGTCGCCGATGCGTTCAACCACAGGGTCCAGAAAATCTCCCCCGAAGGAATGGGATGCCTCGAACTGTCCGAGGCGGGAGAATGGGGCAAACTCGACAACCCGTTAGGGCTCGCTCTCGATCGCAAGCAGGGGCTCTACATCCTCGACCAGGAGAACAAGAAGGTCTTTCGGTTCAACGGCGATGGCGACCCCTTGCCGTGTTGGCCCGAACCGTCCGTCAACCAGGAATGGTTCGACCGACCGACTGACATCCTGGTGATTACGTCGGGGGCCGTCTATGTCACCGACGAAGGGACCGAACGCCTGCTTTGTCTTGGCCCGAACGGAGCCATCGTCGGCAAGGTCACCTTGCCTGCCGATGCCGAGGCCACGTTGAACGGAGTGACCATCCAGGCCCTCGGCGAAAACTTGTTAGTCCTGGACAACATGAACGACCGAATGTATTGCCTCGCGCCGCCGAAGACATAACGAGAAAGTTCGGAAAGTTGTTTTTCGCTCCGAAAAAAGCGACTTTCTCAACCTCACACGAGTCCCCGATGAAGAAGTGCCCAATCTGTAAATTCGATGGCGTGAAGGATGCCGCACGGTGTCCGAAATGTCAGTCCACCCTGACGACGTGGATCAACCTCGATCAATACGGCGAACAAGCCTACAAAACAGCCCTCTTTGAATTATCGGAGGCACGTCCCGAACGCGCCGCCGAATTGTTGTTCCAGGCAGTCGTCCTTTCGCCAGACAACCATAGCTACCTGAGTGCGTACGGACGCGTGTTGGGACAACTCGGGCGATATGGCGAAGCGGCGTTGGTCTTGGAGGAGGCCTGGAATAATGGCGCTCCGTCGAGCATCAAGGCTGCCATCGACAAGGCCAAGGAACTCACGCCGGAAACACAGGCCGTCACGCCAAGCGAAGGAGGCTCGTTCATGGGCGGTCCCGCGCCTACTGACTCCGAAACGGTCGAGCCCGAACTCGTCGACGCTGAACCAGTCGAGTCCCAAGAAAATTCCGGAGCGCCGGAACACCAGGAAACGAGCCCAACCATCGAACGTACTCGATCCGAGGCCATCCCTTCTTACATTTCTCCAGAATTAACGCAAGAAACGCCTCAACAAACTCCGCAAGAAGAAACTCAAGAAGAAGCCACGCAAGAACCGCCGCAAGAAGGGTAATGGGTGTCTTCGCGAAGTAGGCACACTGGGAACAGGGAAGAAATGCTTGTCCATTTCATCAAACTCCTTCGCCCCGCTTCTGGGGAGACGGATTTTGCGACAAACTTCGGCCAAACCATGGAGCCATCTCTTTCGCTTCGCGAGTGTGCCGTGACGCAAACGGACACCTCGGTTTGTGCGTTTGCGTCCTTGTAATTCTCCGAGATTCGAACGAGGAAGACTGGGCAGATGTGTTCTGCGGATGCGTTTTTTGAGCGGGAGGTGCGAAAAGCGCACACAAAAAACACAAAAATCCCCAACATTGGATTTTTGTGTTTTTTGTGTGCGCTTTTCGCACCTCCCGCTCAAAAAATGACCTCTCGAAAATGCTCCTGCGAGGGTCAAAAAGCGTACACAAAAAGCGCAAAAATCAGGGCGAGGTATTTTTGTGTTTTTTGTGTACGTGTTTTGGGAGTTCGGGTCGCATTTATGAAAGGTCGTTTTTCCAGTGGGAGGCCCAAAACGCATACACAAACCCCCTGTCCCCGAGGTTTTGTGGGTTTTGTGTGTGCGATTCCAACCTCCGTTTCCAAAAACACATCGAAGCGAGGCAGAACTGGGCAGAATTAAAATCCGCCAACTGGACATTCATTTCTTTCCCGTTCCGAGTGTGCCTACTACATCCCTCCGCTCTCTCTTGGCCTGCTATTCCGAACCGGTCTGGACAAAAACTACCCCGTATGGCAGAACACCTCTTGTGAATGGAATTTCAACTTTGAGCCTCTCTCCTTGTGCCATCCACTCAACCTATTTTATGATGGACTCAAGCCGAACAGTTCATAATTTGCGGTGACATAAGAGAAGGGGACGGAGTCATGCCGACGGCATTGATCACGGGAATTACGGGGCAAGATGGATCACATCTGGCCGAGTTACTTCTTTCGAAGGGGTATCACGTCTATGGCTTAGTCCGCCGTTCGAGCACCGAAACGTTCGCAAGGATCGAGCACATCCGCGAACAGATCGATCTCGTCCAGGGAGATTTGCTCGACCAGACATCGATCATTCAGGTCCTGCAACAAGTCCAACCTGACGAAGTCTACAACCTTGCTGCCATGTCGTTCGTCCCCACGAGCTGGCAACAACCCGTCTTGACGGCGGAATTTACGGCCCTGGGCGTGACACGAATTCTCGATTCGCTTCGCCAAGTTTGCCCGGATGCAAAATTCTACCAAGCCTCCAGTTCGGAGATGTTTGGCCGAGTCAGCGAAACGCCCCAACGAGAACTGACGCCCTTCCATCCACGAAGCCCCTACGGCGTGGCGAAGGTTTACGGCCACTACATCACGGTCAATTACCGCGAAAGCTACGACATGTTTGCCTGCTCGGGCATCCTCTTCAATCACGAAGGCCCACGCCGTGGGTTGGAGTTCGTCACGCGGAAAATAACTAACGGGGTCGCACGGATCAAAGTTGGTCTGGATGACGAGTTGCGTCTCGGAAACCTTCAGGCCAAACGGGATTGGGGATATGCCGGAGACTACGTTCGGGCCATGTGGTTGATGCTCCAACAAGATGAACCCGACGATTACGTCGTGGGCACCGGCGAAACACACAGTGTCCAGGAATTCGTCGAAATTGCATTCGGCCACGTCGGGCTCGAGTGGCAAAAATACGTCAAAGTCGACCCCAAGTTCTATCGCCCAGCAGAGGTCGATTTGCTACTGGCCGACCCAACCAAAGCCAACACGAAACTCAATTGGCAGCCGGAGGTTTCCTTCTCCGAACTCGTCACGATGATGGTCGATGCCGACCTGGAGATCCTCAGGGGAAAGAAATGCCGCCCGGAATCAAAAGCCGCCTAAACGTGCGTTGGGGCGTCATTTAATTCCGGGCATTCCGCTGTCCAAGTATGTTTGAGATGTTGTCCTGGGTAGAAATACTATCACCATTCTCGACTTGGGGCTCTGTCCCATGCTACCAGATGTCGTCCCTTCGGGACTTTGTCCGGAGTCCTGAAAGGACGACGGTTTGATAACCACATCTGTTTCTTGGGACTTCGTCCCAAGAAACAGATGTGGCGGGACTACTACTGATCTCAAGATATATATCTACACTCGTGATTTCCAAGGAATGGAGTTGGGCATGTTCGTGAGGCTCGCCCGAAAACTATTCGGTCCGTGGCTTGGTGTCCATCATCAATACGCTCCACGGACGATGCGGCTGCCCGACTATTATTCCGAACTCATCTCTTTGCCGTGTTATCCGTCCATCTCCATCGTGACTCCTTCGTATAATCAGGGGCAGTTTTTGGAGCGGACAATCGCAAGCGTTCTGGACCAGAATTATCCGAATTTGGACTACATAATCCAGGATGGTGGTTCGACGGATCAAACTTCGGAAATTCTGACAAAGTACCAATCGCGATTTCACTCTTGCGAATCAGCTCCCGATGGTGGCCAAGCCAACGCCATCAACAAGGGCTTCGCCAAGTCTGCCGGCGAAATTCTCGCCTTTGTGAACTCCGACGACATGTTGCTTCCGGGCTCCTTGCACACAGTCGCGCAGTTCTTCGCAACGCATCCACAAGTCGACGTCGTTTATGGTCATCGGATTATCATTGATCACCAGGACAATGAGGTCGGACGCTGGATCATGCCGGAGCATTCCGACCACGCCTTCATTTGGACAGACTATATTGCCCAGGAAACTATGTTTTGGCGTCGGCGGATTTGGGAAAAGATAGGTGGGCATCTCGACGAATCGTTCCAGTCGGCGCTCGACTGGGATTTGTTGCTGCGGTTCGAAGCGGCGCGAGCGAAGTTTCATCGTATCCCGAGATTTCTTGGGGCTTTTCGAGTCCATCCCCAACAAAAATCGAGTGCTCGGTATGACGATTTGGGATGGCCCGAATGGCAACGCATTCGTGAACGGTGGCACGGCCGACGAATTTCGAAGTGGGAAGCCCGTTTCCGTGTCATTCCCTACTTATGCCGACATATCGTGACGCATCGAATGTGTCAGCTTGGGTTGATGCGGGCGTGATCGATGAAAGTCGTCTTCGCCTGCGCTCAAGCGAGTTAGGGGTTCGCGCGGTTTGATACCAACCCGAAGCGCGAGCGAGGGACAGAGAGCGAAGCGAGAAACATACCTTCAGGCTGATTCCAACCAAACCGTCCAAAGCGCCTAAAGCAAGTTTTCCGCTCCGCTCAAAGTCCCTCGCTCGCGCTTTGGGTTGGTGGAGATCAGATCAATCGCATTACTTCACCATTTCACATACATCTGCAATAACACTAATAAGAATAACCCCAAACTCACGATCGCGTTCACTTGAAAGAACGCCTTGTTTACTTGATTGAGATTATCTGGGGAAACGAGGAAGTGTTCGTAAACTAAGAGAACCGCAACAGCAATAACCCCGCTCAGATATATCATCTTCAAGTAGGGTGTCGCTATCCACCATAAGACTACCAATAGCATGAGCATAACTACGTGACTCAACGCCGCAATTCGCAACGCGTTCGCAACGCCGACTGTTGCCGGGATACTTGATAGTTTCGCCTTTCGGTCAAACTCGGCATCTTGGCACGCATAGATAATGTCGAAACCGGCCACCCAAAACATCACGGCTCCGCCCAGAACCAGAGCGATTTCAATTCTCTCCATTCCCAATATGGCGATCCATGCCGCCACAGGTGCCAACAGTAAGGATGCTCCCAGCCAGAAATGCGCAAGGGAAGTGAATCGTTTCGTGTACGAGTAGGCACAGATGAAAAGCAACACGGGAACGCTCAGGATGAGTGGCCAGGAATTCGGCGGATTCGCCAACAAAAATAATGCCGTAGATCCAACGAAGGCAATGGCACAGAAGGTGAGGAACAACCAGACTTCCGCAACGCGAAGTTTGCCCGACGGAAGATGTCTAATGGCGGTCCTTGGATTTGCCGCATCGATCTGACGATCTGCGAGCCGGTTGAACGCCATCGCGACGCTTCGGGCAAAGACCATACACACCAGAATTCCCACGAGTTCGAGCCACTGAAATGCCCCTTTCACTTGCCACGCTAACACTGCCGACAGCAGCGCGAACGGCAACGCAAAAAGGGTATGGCTGAACCGAATCATCTCCAAAAACAACAATGCCCGCCTGTACATAATCGCCTCCAAAATCGATCTCTTCTCTCAAAGAGTATACCGAGATCGGAGCGAAAAGTTCACCGGGCACGATCCTACCTACCCTCCAAATAACTCTTCGAGTTTGGCCCGCATGACGGACGGATCGACGTCGATGTCCGACCAGTACTTGATCCCGATCACGCCCTGATTCACGAGCATGCCCAAGCCGTCGATAACAGTACATCCGCGAGATTCGGCGTCACGCACGAGACGCGTTCGTGGCGGATTGGGTATCACGTCCGCGACGACCATCTTTTCGGACAACGTTTCGAGATTCAATGGAATGCGAGCGTCCACGTCCGGATAGAGCCCGATGCTGGTCGCGTTGACGACGATGTCGGTGTCCGTGGGCACGGCATAATCACCCTTCCATTCGACGAACTCGGCCTTGGTGGGAGTCTTTTCGTTTAGCAGAGCCGTGAGGACTTGTCCACGTTCGGGGCTCCGGTTCACGATCGTCACGTGCGAAGCTCCGGCCAAAGCGACTTCGACTCCGATCGCCCGAGCGGCTCCTCCTGCGCCAAACATGACCATGCGTTTGTTCGCCGGATCGATCTTCTCCTTCAACGATTCGAGGAATCCTTTTCCGTCGGTGTTCTCGCCGATGAGCTTGTCACCGCGGCGCACGGCACAGTTGACGGCCCCAATGATCTTGGCCGATTCGCCCAACCCATCGAGGTATTCGATGACGGCGACCTTGTGCGGGAGTGAGCAATTGAATCCCTTCCAGCCCATCGCAGTCGCTCCGCGCACTGCATCTGCGAGGTTTTCGGGAGCGACCTCACAATTGATGTAACGCCAATCCATGTTGTGATGTTTGTAGGCTGCCTCGACCATTGCGACGGTTGGGTTTTCGGCGCAGGGCTGGGCAAAACATCCGGTCAATTCGCTGAGAAAATTCAATGTAATTGGTCTGCTCCTTCGATTACGCTGTGGTATTGATCGGGAGTTTCGCAGGCCGGGAGAACTCCGAATGGTGTGGGGGGTCGTAGGCACACGGGGAACGGGAGATTTAGATCTGTGCGGTTTTTGTAGGGTGGGGCAAGCGGTAGCGCGAGCGAACGCGATGGCCCACCTTTGTTTCTTTCGCCTTGCCAGTGTGCCTCCTACTTGAACTCCCTACAAATACGTCTGCCATCTACCCTTGTCAACGATCCGAATTCAAGAACTCACGACTCCGAGAATATCCATGAAACGTTTTGCTTCGTTCCTCTTCCTCATCCTCTCTCTGACTCTTGTTGGTTGTGGTGGCAAGAAAAAGGAGACGATCGGTTACTCGGCGATGACGTTGACGAATCCGTTTTTCCAGGACATCGCGGACACCATGAAGGCCGAGGCGAAGAAGCACGGCTATGAACTCATCGTCGTTTCGGGCGACAACGACGTCAAGAAGCAAGCCGACCAGATCGACGAATTCATCGTCAAACGTGTTTCGGCCATCGTGATTAATCCATGTGATTCCGACGCCATCGGACCGGCCATCAAGAAGGCCAACGATGAAGGCATCCCCGTCTTTACCAACGACCAGCGGTACAACGGAACCGATGCCAAAGTTGTTTCTCACGTCGCGACGGACAATCATCAGGGGGGCAAGTTGGCGGGCCAAGCGATAGTCAAGTTGTTGGGCGACGGTGGCGGCAAAATCGCCATTTTGCACATGAAGGAAGCGGCGTCGTGTCAGCTTCGCGTCAAAGGCTTCAAGGAAGTTATCAGCGACCACAACGCCAAGACGAAGGGCAACAAGATCACGATCGTGGGGACATACCCCAGCGGCGGGGCTCGCGATCAGGGCAAGAAGGCGGCCCAAGATGCTCTCGAAGCCCATTCGGATCTGGCGGCAATTTTCGCCATCAACGATCCATCCGCGTTGGGAGCTTATGCCGCACTCGGGAGCAAGGTCGATCAGGTGAAGATCATCGGTTTCGATGGACAACTCATCGGCAAGCGAGCCATTCTCGAAGGCAAAATCGTGTGCGATCCGATTCAGTTCCCCAAAAAGATCGCACGCAAAACGATCGAACAAATCATCAAACATTTCAACGGCGATGAGGTCGAACCCGAAATTCTTATTCCCTCAAAACTCTATTACAAAGCGGATGCGTTGAAGGATCCAGAATTGAAAAAATAGAGAATAGGGAACAGGGAACAGAAAGACAAGAGACAAGAGAAAGACAGAATCTCACGCGAAGGCGCGAAGATGCGAAGGAAGAAAGAGCCAGAAAAAGGAACCACAGATATCACGAATACCACAGATTTGCTTTATCCGTGTGCATCTGTGTCATCCGTGGTTGTGTTTTTTTCCTTTTCTTTGCTTCGAATCTTCGCGCCTTCGCGTGAGATTCTGGCTTTCTCTTGTCTCTTGTCTTTCTGTTCCCTGTTCCCTGTTCCCTACCTTCGCTGATCGACGAATCGCCGCAAGTTGAGTAATTTCTTCCGGTCGATGTCGTCGGTGGAATTCTCGAGTAGCCAATCCAGATCCGCAACGGAGCCAGCGGCGTCGCCGGTCTGAAACCGCAGAGCAGCCCGTCGTAATCGTTCTTGAGTGGCTTGTGGAGTGATCGTAAGGATCGCGTCGTAGTAGATCAGGACGCTCTTGGCGTCTTCTTGTTCGAGGGCGATTCCGGCCAGGTTGTGGAGCATTCGCACCAAGATCGTCTTGTTGCTGACGGGGGCCAAATCGTTCTCGCGCAGGGCTTCGCCGGTGGCTCGTTTCGCAATCTGGGCCGCACCTTCCTGTGATAGTTTCTCTCCCCGTTCGTAAACGTCGATCAACGTCGCCTTGCCTTTTTTCGGCTCGTGGCGAACGACGAAATGGCCAGGGAGACCAACGCCGACGACCTTCACGCCAAGCCGTTTGGCCAACTCCATGTAGAGCACCGACAAAGTGATCGGAATACCTTCGCGGTCTTCGAGGACGCGGTTGAGATAACTGTTGGCCCTGTTGTAATAATCTCCGCGGCTTCCGTGAAATCCCCGCATCTGAAAAAGCTCTTTGTTCAAGGCCGCGAGTTTGTCCGCTTCGCTCGCGTCCTTCGGCAACGACTTTTGGACTTCCTTGGCGAGACGGTCGATCTGCCGAATGTAGACCGGGATGTTGAGTTCTTCGTTGTCGAGTTTTGCAATCAAAAAGGCCCCGCGAAGGAGATCGATTTCGTTGTCCTTCGGGCTCGTGACTTTCTCGAGTTCGGCCAGCACCTCTTTCTTGTGAACGGCCTTCGCGAGTTCCCGGAGTTGTTTGGCTTGTTCCTCCAGACGTTTGGCTTTCTCGCGCAGGACGGCAATGCTCGTTCGGCCATTCGAGACGAGAGAATCCACGACGTCGGGTCGTATTTTTGTTTTGCCGTTCAATTTGGTGACGATTTTCTCGATCCTCGCGACCAATTTTTCGGAAGGTCGCAGAGACGGGAGTTTCTTGCCGATCCGGAAGTTCTTGAATTCGATCGAGGTGGTCCGAAATTTCACGATGCCGACGCTTCCGGTTGTCAGTCGGTCGTCAGTGGATTCGTGAACGAGATGGTCGTTGACGTAACAGAGGATCTTTTTCTTTTCGACGCGAACCTTGAGGGTGTTCCATGCGCCCGGTCGATAATGTTTGCTTGGCCCCTCGTGCAGAACTTTCCACGAAAAGACGTCCGGACCCATGAAGCGAGCAAACCGTAGCTTGCCACTACTTGGATAGAATCCGTAGTGCTTGTTCTTTCCGTCGGAGTAGAATGCCAACCCACCAGCGCCGCTTTCGTTGCCGAGTTTCAGCGTCACCGCGATTTCGAACGGAACCGGCGGCAGCTTCTGTTTCGACAAGCACAACGATCGACCACCGAACCCTTCGCCCGGTCCATCGACCACAACGTGACCATTTCGCTGACGCCATCGGCCTTGGAAGACCGTCCGCCACTCGTCCGGATTGAGCTTGCCGATGGTGACCCAACGAGACATCGGAATCGGATTCGGTCTGCGAATCAATCTCTTCAGAGCGTTCACCGGGACGGCGAACCCCAGATTCCGCGTGACCTGAGACTTGAGCGTCACGATTCCAACGACGCGACCTTGCACATCCAGGACCGGCCCGCCACTGTTGCCCGACTCGATCGGAATGGCGAGTTGGAGCATCGATTGACCGCGGAGTTTTTGTCGGCCCGAAAGCACTCCGCTGACGACACTGTATTCCAGCCCGCGAGGATGGCCGAGGGCGACGATCGGTTGACCGCTGCGGAGTCGTGTCGAATCGGCCAAGCTCAGAGCCGGAAGGCCCTTCGCATCAATCTTGAGCAAAGCGAGGTCGAGCGTTCTGTCGGAAGCGTGGACCGTCTTGACCGGATATTCTTTGCCATTCGGCAGGCGAACGGTGATCGGTCGCGCGTCGCCGATGACGTGCATGTTCGTGGCGATCAATCCATCCGCAGCCACCACGAACCCGGTCCCGAGTCCTTGTTTTTCGCCATCACGCCCCGTGAAGTTGACGACCGCTATCGATGCCTTCGCCTCGCGCGCGAGTTGTGCCACCGTTTTCCCGGCAGCTTGCTGTTTCTGTTTTTTCTTGGGCCGTTCCGCTTCCTGGCCCAAGGCAGGGCACGTGAACCCAAGAATGATGGTCAAAGTAAGTATCCAAAGATGTCGCACTGGTGCACTCCATGATGGTCGCAAGGCGCAGATTCGCTTTCGTCTCTGACGATTTGACGAACTTAAAACCTCATTGTGACAGGCAACGTCAACGTCGACCAGTTGGAATTTTGGGGATGGAAAGAGCGGGGAAGGAACGTCAGTGCGGAAATGAGAGACATTCCGAGGTGAAGGGGATTGTTGAATGGCGGAGCTCCAATACCTACACAATTGCCTCGATGAATTCCTAACTTGCCGAAATGCCTCGGACCAATGCACCTTCACCAACCCAACTAACAGATTCAATCGATAATATCCTTCGATCGGTTAAAGGGAGCTTACCGGTTTGACGATATCAAGAGAGAAAACACCAATCTCGCAGAAGACGCGAACTCGCCTTGCAATCAAGGCAACGACGCACTGCGATTCCGATTCCGTCCGGGTAAACGGCGGCAAGCACCTTGTTAACCACTGACCTTGGCTCCTGAGGTCGAGGGCTTTTCGGGAGACACGGGAACCAAGCAATAACGGGAATGATCAATGAAAACAAAATCTCTTCGCGTGATGTTTCGGGCCGCATGGATGGTGCTTGCCTTTGGCCTGTCTTCAACGCTACCCCAGGCTTGGGGTCAGGTGCGGCTCACCCGCGACCGCTTGCCAGCGTTCGAGCCGAAAATGGTCCAACCTTATCCCTCCGAAAATTTCGAACAAATGCAACCCATCGTCGAGTTGCCCGAGAACGAAATCATCCGAATCAAACTCGCCTGGCTTCGCGATCGAATGACGTTCCCTTATCAGTTGCAACTGCAGGCAACTCAGAACGGGGTTCGCGTCACTGGGTACGTCCCGAACGATGCGATTCGTAAACGCGTGATGCAGATCGCACAAGAAGCAAGTGGAATGCCAATCCAGGATGGAATGGCCGTGATGTCGAGCATGACCCCACGAATCCCACAACCAAGTTCGCTGGAAAAAATGCGCCAACAAGGTTGGCAAGTGCTAGCCCAGGCAGCTCCAACGACTTGGAGAAATCTGCGGTTGGGCGTCGACGAGCAAGGACAATTCGCTATTAGCGGCTCGGTCGCGTCGGCAGCAGAAAGCTTGCGTCTTTGTCAGGCGCTGCAAAAAGTGCCCGGTTGTCGATGCGTCATCTCGCAACTTCGAGTGGCCGGTGGGGCGGTGACGTTGGTTCCGGGTGGCAACACCGAGACTTCTCTTCGGCCCAAGAAACGGTTGATCCAACGATCTCACTCGACTCCCTTGCCCCGTTGGAAGACTCCGACGCAGATGCTCCACACAACCAAAAAGACCACAACGAAGGAACTCCGAAACCCTGTTTCACGCTACCCACAGCAGGTACGCGGATTGAAGACCACGCCGATCCGAAACGTTGCTTCACCACGAAGCAATCACAAGCCCACGCACGCGAGCCGAACTGACGGGACGCAGCGGATCTGGCAAAAGCCCCAATTGAACGAGATTGCCAAGGCCAGCCAGCCCGCGCCAAAACCAAAGGATCAACCGACTCCTAGACCAGCCAAGATTGCCACCAACGACCGAATGGGCAAGACCACTGTTTTCGAATTGCCGCGAGCGGAAACTACACCGGCGCCCAAGACCGACAAGATCTTCCAACTCGTCACGAACGTTGAACCGACCAACGAAGCGGCAAAGCCCAAGTTCACTGTGATCGCCCAAACGACCAAGGCCCAAACCTCCGGCAAGTCGCTCGAAGACGTGGTGCCGGATCTTGACGTTGGGAAAGAATGGGACGTGAACGTGAAGGGTACCAAGAAAGGTGCGGCCAAAGGGAGCAAGAAAGCTGGTGGACCGACGGTGATCGCGAAAGATGCCGTCGCGGTCAAGGGACTGGG
>CAYYUU010000096.1:0-12526 GCA_964474955.1 uncultured Alcaligenaceae bacterium
CGTCGACGACGTGACCGCCGCGTCCTTGCGCGATCGTTGCTTGCCCACGAGGTGTGCGAAGTACCCACCGTTCGACATGCCCAGTACAAAGATTCGGTTCGGGTCGACGTGATACTGCTTGGACAACTCGGCCACCAAGGCATCGAATAACGCGAGGTCGTTCTTCGTTTTCTTCGGCACAAGACCCCAACTGCCGTTGATCGCGTTGGGATACGCGATGATGAATTTGTGCTTTTTCGCGGTGTCGTTCAGCTTCGTGTACTTTGGCATAACGTCTTTGTTGTCGATCAACATTCCGTGAAAGGCGACGACCAGCGGCGCTGGTTTCGAGAGGTCGACAGTCTTCGGGACGACCAAACGAAAGACGCGTTCTTCGCCGTTGACTCGCAGACTCTCCGAAGCAAAATTGCCGTGCTTGCCCTTTGGTTGGAGCGAGACGTCGTCCGAATCGGCCTCCCGATTGAAAACGCCACAACCGAAAGTTACGACCAAATAGGCCAAGCAGACGAGAATAAGGAGTTGGCGAAGCTGATGGTGCATGATGACCCTGGGAGATGCAGTTCGGTTGCGTGGTGGGAATGGAGCAGCGGCGCTGCGGATATCGCTTCGCTGCTCCCTCCTTTCGATTCTCCCAACAATACTCTGGCGATCTACTGCGAGTTTCGGACTCGCAGCGAAATATCAACCGCGTTCGGAATTGGCGATGGCCAACTTGATCGCGGTCAAGGTGATTTGCACGAGGGAATCCTTGTCCCAACGACTGACGTCGAGTGTTAAATCATAATGCAATGGATCGTCCGGATTCTGATGGACGTACTCGTGTATGAATCGGGCTCTGTCTTTTTCCGTTTTATCGATCCAGGCGACGGCCTCCGTATCCGCTATTCCCTTTCGTTGCATCACCCACGCGACTCGGTAGCTTTTCGGCGCCACGAACCGGACCCGCAGAGTCGACTTTCGCGGCAACACCTGGGCCGCCCCACGACCAACAATGATGCATTCGCCAAGACTCGCGATCCCTTGAAGAACTTCGAACAAATGCTTGGCGTAAGCGCTTCCAGTGTAATTGGGGTTGCTCGACAATCCGTTGAGCAACTCTTCGATCCAAGAGACATAGCGTTCGTCAACGACTTCGAGCAACTCGACACGAATTCCTCGTTCGTCGGCAATTTTTTCCAACAACTCTCGATCGTAGACCGCCCAACCAAGTTCTTCACCGAGCTTTTGGACAAGTTCGGGGACTTCGGCTCCGGCCTGCCGACTTATCGCAACGCTCATGAATTTCGGTTCCTTCACAGACCGGGCGTTGGGGTTGGAGGCTGCGGCTCGCTTTTCCCAATGAGTCCGGGCAAGTTGAACTGCGGCGTCGAGAACCTTTGGGCTCGTTTTGGTAGTCATGACTTGGCTCCTTCGTTGTTGTGGGTCAACGGAGACATGGAACAAATTCGGGGGAATTACGCATTCGAGGACGTTCCAAGAGCTTCGAATCCTGACACGATGTCAAGGATCTCGCCCGTGATGGTCATCTGTCGTTCTTGGTGGTAGAGTGAGGACAACTCGTCGAGGCGTTCCTTGATGTTTCGTTCGGCAGCTTGCATCGATAACAAACGGCTCGCATTTTCGCTCGCAAGCGATTCGACAAACGCTCGGAACAAGCTCACAAATAAATACTGTTGGACGAGCCTTGAGAACAGACGGTCGGGTTCTTGGGTGAACATTGGGAGCGAACGTCCCTCCCACTCCCGGCTTGCCAAAGACTCCAACCACTGACCATCCAACGGCAACAAGTCCAGCGACTTTGGGGCGTATGACCCCGAGGAAAGATGTTCGCAGTAATAAAGGCGGATGTGATCGACGTCTCCGCCACTCGTCCAGGCCTCGATCGACAACAATGTCGCTTGGACCGCCGGAGTAACTCGCGCGACCGTCGTGGGGAGCGCGAAAGGCGTCTCGACTTTGTGTCCCAGGTCTTCGAGACGACCAGCCAACCTCGTTCCGATGACCAATATTTTGGCCGTTCCTTTCGGTACTTCCATCTCGGTCGAGTGGTTCTCGAAGTGGGTCGCGACTTGCTCATTGAGCTGCCCACACATGCCCTGGTCCGACCCAAATACGACTGCTCCCAACTTCTTCCGGGCGGCGGAAAGCGGAACGAAGGAGGTTGCCGAAAGCTGCTTGACGAGGATTTGAAATCCTTGTTCGATTGTCCGGGAATAGTCGTGCAGTGATCCCAGAGCCTGTTGGTATTGGCGGATGTTAACCGCTGCCAAGGCTTTCATTGTCTTGACCACCGATTGCAAATCTCCGGCGGTCCTGATGCTTCGTTTGAGACCTTCGAGGGTGAGCATGGGACTGGTCCTCTCTCAAGACCACGTCAAGCCGATCCAGCAGGAACAAGTTCTCTCGCGAGCTTTTGTATTTCCAGTCTATCCGTTTCGTCGAGCGGGTCGCCCGCCTCGATACGATCTCGCAATGCTGGCAATTGTTTCTCGGCGGTCTTCCCAACTTCGTCGGCCAAGGCGTTTACTTTTTCTGGGGGGACAGAATCAAACTCGCCCGAAGTGACGCTGACGAACGCGGCGATTTGTTGCGTGATCGTTTGGGGGGCGTATTGATTTTGTTTCAGGACTTCGCGGACTCGTCTTCCTCGTTCGAGTGCTTTGTGCGTGGCTTCGTCGAGTCGAGTCCCGAAACTCGCAAAACTCTCCAACTCCTCAAATTGGGTGTAAGACAAGCGAAGGTCACCGGCGACCTGGCGGAACGCTTTGAGCTGCGTCTTGCCGCCGACGCGAGAGACGGACTTACCGACGTCGACCGCTGGGAGGACACTTTTTTGGAACAAACCGGGGGACAGATAAATTTGTCCGTCGGTGATCGAGATCAAGTTCGTCGGGATGTAGGCGGCCAAGTTCTGGGCTTCGGTCTCACAGATCGGGAGGGCCGTGAGCGAACCCCCGCCGAATTCCTTTCGCAGGTGCGTCGATCGCTCCAATAGCCGAGAGTGAAGATAAAAGATGTCACCGGGATAGGCCTCTCGTCCGGGAGGACGACGCAAGAGCAGTGCGAGTTCACGATAGGCCCTGGCGTGTCGGGTCAGATCGTCGAGGATGACCAGGACATCCCGACCGAGTTCCATGAAGTACTCGCCCATGCTCATCGCGGCGTAGGGAGTGATGTATTGCAGCCCTGGTGGATCGTTTTCGGTCGCGACGACGACGGCGGAATATTCCATCGCGCCGGCCTGGCGCAGGTCGGCGATGAGTTTGGCGACGGCAGAACCACGCTGTCCCACGGCACAATAGATACACAGCACGCTTTTGTCTTGTTGGTTCAGGATGGTGTCGATGGCGATGGCCGTCTTGCCGGTCTGTCGGTCACCGAGGATCAGTTCGCGCTGTCCCTTCCCGACCGGGATCAGAGCATCGATCACCTTGATTCCGGTCTGTAAAGGGACGGTCACCGGGTCGCGGTGCATGATGGGCGGCGCTTCGCGTTCGACAGGGAGTCGGTGAGTTACGGAAAGTATGCCCTGCCCATCGAGAGGCCGACCCACTCCATCGACCACCCGTCCGAGCAGACCTTCGCCGACGGGGACGTCGAGCACTCGATGTGTGCGTCGGATCTCGGTTCCCGAGGCGATTCCTTCGCTCGCATCAAGGAGGATGATGCCCACCTCGTGCTTGCGAAGGTCAAAGGCGATGCCCAGTTTGTTTCCGGGAAAGCGAACCACTTCGTTGAGTCGAACGTCGGGTAAACCCTGGGCCGTGACGACGCCATGTCCCACGCGGAGGACCTCGCCGACTTCCTCGGGGACGAAGCGATGATCGTACCCAGACACCACTTGCGTCAATGCGCCGAATGCCTCGCGAATGTTTCCGATGAGGTCTGCGGTGTTGGGGTTCATGGGACGACTCCGGTTGTGTCGTGGTGCGATTCGAGAACGGTTTCGAAGGTCGGGTTGTTGTGTGAGGTTGGCGGGGCCAACAACCAAAAGAAAAAAAACTGCCAAAGCCGCGTCGAGCCGCCGCACTCCAAAATAAAAACAATAACAAAGACAACGGCACACGGAGTGTGCCTACTCCTTATTTCTCCGAACGCACCTGTCCTTGGGAAAGGAGGTTCGCCAGCCGTTCCTCGATCCCATCCACGTAACTGTCGAGTGTCCAGGAAAGTTTGTGACTGTTTGTGAACAGCTCGATTCCGCATGTCAGTTCTTCCTCGGTTTCGAAGTCGATCGTCTGGACTCCGGGAACGTGTTCTTGCACTGCTGCGGTCAAGTTATTTCGGATCGACTCGGGTAACACGGTGCTACTGCGGACGACCACCTTTCCATGAGCTTCGCGCGCGAGGCGACTGAGTTCGCCGAGCGTCTCGGAAGGAAGGTCGCGGAGTTTTTCCACGAGGAGTTCGCCCACGCGGGACTCCAAGGGAGTCTTCGCCATGTCGGCCAGTGCCTCTCGTGCAACTTGGCACGCACCGAAGGCCGTGGCTTCGCGAACCTGTTGGAGGAATGCCTCCCGTTGTTCGGCAAGGGATTGCCGCCATCGGTCGCGTAGTTCCTCAATCTCCTTCCGGGCTTTTCGCGCGAGTTCTTGTTTCAGCTCGTCGGCCTCGTTCCTTGTCGTCGCAAAAAGTTCATCGCGATGGTCGTTGAGTTCCTTTCGTGTTGTTTCCAGCGCCGTGCGTGTTTCGTCGGCGAGTTGCTGTTTCCGGTGGGCCTCTTCCCACTCGGAAGCGAGCCGCTTTTCGCGTTCCTCCATGGCCGAGATGATGGGCCGATAAAGGAAGCGTTGTAGGAGCCAGACGAGCACCAGGAAATTGATGATCTGGAAAATAACGGTGATCCAGTTCATCGGTTAGCCTCCGCTTACGGAAACGACATGGTCCCAATATCGATTCGTGAACATTAAGATCATGGCCATCACGAAGCAGTAGATGGCCGTCGATTCGATCATGGCAAGCCCGACAAAGAGGGTCCGCGTAATGGTGTTGGCCTCGTCGGGTTGTTGGGCAAGAGAGGCGAGTGCCTGCGCCACCGCTCTGCCCTCCCCGAGGGCCGGGCCGATGGACCCGATGGCCACAGTCAACCCGGCTGTGGCGATCGAAATCGTGGCGATTAAACCGACGTTATCCATGACTCACTACTCCTTGTTCGGAGATTTTCGTTTCTGGGCCTTGGTGAATCGTTTCCTGGGCCTGCGTGGCCGATGCAATGTAGACCATCGCGAGGACGGCAAATATGTAAGCCTGGATGACGCCTGTCAAGAGACCAAGGACGTTCATCACTGCGGGTAGGAACAACGGCACGACGGCCAGTAAGATCGCCGCAATCTTCGTCCCGCTCATCATGTTGCCGAACAGACGCACGGCCAATGCGAGTGTTCGAGACAATTCCCCGATGATGTTGAAAGGCAACATGAGTGGCGTCGGCTGGACGTAGTTCTTCAAATACCTCAGGAACCCTCGTTTTCGAATGCCGTAGAACGGTACAGCAACGAAGACGCAAAGGGCCAGCGCGGTCGTCGTCGAAAGGGACGCCGTGGGTGGATAAAATCCCGGTACCACGCTCAAGACATTGCACACGAAGATGTAAAGGAAGAGCGTCCCGATGAACGGCAAATATACGTCGGACCCTTGGCGGCTGATGTCTTGTATCTGATTTCGGATTCCTTGGACGATGATTTCTAGGGCGTTTTGTAAGCGGCTGATCGACGGACCGGTCGTGAGGTTTCGCGTCACGAACCACGACAGTCCGACGAGCAAACCCATGACCAACCACGTCCCAAGCATGACCGTGAAGTCTTCCCAACCGAAGCGGACCGGGATACGCCAGACTTGGAAGTCGATGAGTGCGATCATCCTGTGTGCCTCAACTGTTGGCGGTCTTTTCCGCGCCGTTGGTGGTTCTATCCATCGCCTTTGGTCCCAGCGCCCACGTCATGACCACGCGAACGGATAAGAAGCCGATGACTGCCGCGATGAGCCTCGGCAGAATGGCATCGGGAGCGCTCACGACGATGACATAGAAGACGAAAACGGCGAGCCCAGCACGGAGAGCGAAACTAGCCATCAGCCATAACCACGGTAGTTTTTGTTCTGACAAATGCCTGACCGTCCACCATAACCCGCCGAAGTAGATGGCGGCCAGGAGGACTCCGGCGAACCAGGCGAAGGCGACTTCTGCTGCGTTGATGTTCATGGTCGTTTCTCCCTGCTCGTTGGTCTTTCTTTCCCCTATTCTCCACTCTCGCTTTGGCGTTTGACCCAGAACCAAGCATTCCAACAACCCAGGACCACGCCGCCGACAAGCCCAGTCAGTTTCCAGGAGAAGTTGGCTGGGGCGACGACATCGAGCCAACTGCCCAACGCGATTCCCAAAAGTGTCGGAATCGCCACGGACCAACCGACGATTCCCATCATTCCCAAGCCGAACCAAATCGAGTGCGCCCTTTCTTTCCGGGCCAAGAGTTTTCGTTCCTCTTTGGCCCCCACGACGTCACTCATGTCGTGACCGGTCGTCTGGGCAAGGTGGGCGTTGTCCTGGTTCATGCGGTCGGTGTCGTTAGAGTCCTGTGACATGTTGCTTCAGGTCCATAAACCGCCGCACGAGTCCCGCCTCCAAGCGGGCCGTTGCGGACCGTGTGTTCTTCTCTCGCTCGTCCGTTTGGCGAAAGTGCTCCTCCACCGTCTCTCGGAGCGTACCGAGGTCTCCGCCGCGAATGGCGTTTCGTGTTGATACCAGGACCTCCGGGCCGCACTTGGTCAAGATTCCCTCGTCGAGCGCCACGAACTGTTCAGTCCCTTCCAAATCGATGAAGGTCAGAATTCCCGGGACCAGCGCGGCCAGAAAATCGACGTGCCGAGGAAGAAGACAGAACGATCCGTTCTCTCCCTCGGCAGTGAGCTTTTGCACTTCCTCGGAGAGGAGAACGTGAGACGGAAGTAGGATTTTCAGCCTCATGGTTTTCGGGCCTCGTCGACGCTGCCGATCATGTAGAGGCTTTGCTCCGGATAGTTTTCGAACTCGTCGTTGAGAATCCGCTCGCATCCGGAGAGTGCGTCTTCCAGAGGGACCATCTTTCCCGGTCGTCCGGTGAACTGCTCGGTCACGAAGAACGGTTGCGTCAGGAATCGCTCCAAGCGTCTGGCTCGCTGGACGGTCTTGCGGTCCTTCTGGGAGAGTTCTTCGAGACCGAGCATCGCAATGATGTCTTTCAAGTCTTCGTAAATGGCGATCGTTTGCCGGACGTCTTGAGCAATCTTGTAATGCCTGTGTCCCACGACGGGCGGAACGAGAATTTTCGAGCCTGACTGGAGTGGATCGACCGGAGGGTACAACCCTTCACTCGCTCGCTTCCGCGCCAGCACGATCGACGTCGACAAGTGCCCGAACGTGTGGACCGCAGCGGGATCGGTGAAGTCGTCCGCCGGAACGTAGACGGCTTGCACGGAAGTAATCGCTCCGCTGGTCGTCGAACAAATCCGCTCCTGGAGGGCGGCGAGTTCGGTCCCGAGGGTCGGTTGGTATCCCAGCCGCGAGGGTAGATGTCCCATTAAACCGGAGACTTCCGAACCGGCCTGGATGAAGCGAAAGACGTTGTCCATCAGTAGTAAGACGTCCTGTCGGAGGTCGTCTCGGAAGTACTCGGCCATCGTCAGCGCCGCGTGTCCGGCCAGGAATCTTGTGCCGGGGGATTCGTTCATCTGGGCGTAGACCAACACGGATGTACTCAACACGTTGGCCTCGATCAGCTCGCGATAGAGTTCCTCCCCTTCACGGCACCGTTCGCCGATTCCGCAGAACAAGCCGATCCCTTGGTGGTGGCCTACGACGTTGTGGATCAATTCCATGATCAAGACGGTCTTGCCAACGCCCGCGCCACCGAAGAGCCCGGCCTTGCCGCCCCGCTCCAGTGGAGCTAAGACGTCGATGGCCTTGATGCCCGTCGGAAAGAGTTCCGTGTTTGTGACCCGTTGGGTCAACGGGACGGGCTCGCGGTGGATCGAGCGTCGTTCGCACTCGGGCAATGGCGGACCGTGATCGATCGGTTCGCCGAAGATGTTGAACATTCGTCCGAGCAGTGCCTTTCCGACCGGCACTTTCACTGGCCCACCCGTGTCCACGACAGTGGTCCCGCGACTGAGCCCTTGGGTCGGTTGCAACGCGATTCCCTGCACCGTTTGTTCGTCCAAGTGGGCGACGACGTGAACGCTCACCACGGGACTACTCGTGGTTTCGAGCCGAGTTCCCAGCGGTGGAAGGCGGTGTGGAAATTCCATTTCGACCACGCTCCCGCGAAGGCTCGAAATCTTGCCTCGCTGGTGTGTCAACTCTCGGTGGTTGCTCCGCATGACGTCATCTCCAGTCCTGGCAACCTGGTGGGCGAAGTGTTCCGCAGGGACTCTCGTTCGAAATGGTTTTCAAGCCCCGGAATATTGAGGGCAACTCTCGTGCCGCAACATGGGCTGTGCGGAACCTACAACGTCTCCTGCGTTTGTGTGCGGGAATCAACAAGAGAGGTGTGCTGGTGGTGTGCGAGATTGTCACAGTGAGATCGAGAGACTGTGTCGACATCGCACAAGAGAACGAAGGGAAGTTGCTTTTCGTGCCGTAAAAAGTCTCAACAGGCAAAACAACTTTTCGCTCCATGAAAAGCAACTTTTGGAACACGTCCGGAAAGCCAAGAAAAGCTTGAGTTTCCGGTCACACTCGTTCACTATACTTGTTGAATCCCGCCTCCATAATCTCGATGAGGTACATCAAATGAAGATTCCTCTCCATCCCATTACCTGCCTCTTCCTTCTCCTGATTCCCTTGCCTTCGTTCGGCCAGAAAAAGGAAAAGTTGTATCTCAAGCCAATCAACACCGAGATCAAGCACATCTCGACCGACAAGTCGGTCAAGTACGACTACGACATTGTCTATGTCCGCGCGAAGCGGGCAGGCGACAAGATCCACAAACGGTTCTACACCGACTTTTCGCAACCGGTGACAATGCAACCCGGTGCGGACCTCATGTTGCTCCATCCCGATGGCTCGGAAGAGTTGTTGGTCAAGGGCGGCAAAGGTTCGATCACCGACCCGATCGTTTCGTTCGATGGTCAGTGGGTGTACTACGTTCACATCTACAACTTGCAGAAAGCAAGCCAATGGAACCCGCCGCGGGAGGGAGCCGACATCTTCAAAATTCATGTGAAGACGCGCAAAATCGTTCGGCTCACTAACCAGCAGTTTTCGCCAAACACCGGCGCGGCGAAGTGGTCGAAGGGTTACCGTAAATCCGAGGGCGGCAAGTCACACATCGAAACGGGTGTCTACAACATGGGACCGTGTCCGCTTCCGGGCGGAAAGATTGTGTTCACGAGCAATCGCGAAGGATATCAGCCCGCGCGAGGATATCCGGCCATCGCGCTGCAGTTGTTCGTGGTGGACGATCGAGACACGAGCATCGGAGAAAAAGAAGAGCCGCAGAACCTCGAAAAGATCGGCTACTTGAATATGTCTGGGGCGCTGCATCCTGTCGTTTTGAAAGACGGCCGGATCATGTACAGCACTCTGGAATCGCAAGGAATTCGAGGTCGCATCTTGTGGGGGATTTGGACGATCCATCCCGACGGCACGAACTGGAATCCGCTCGTGAGCGCGTTTGATCCGGGTGGTGCGCCGAATGGGTTTCACTTCCAAACGCAACTCTCCGATGAGTCGTTGGTGATCGAGGAATATTACAACCAGAACAACAGCGGCTTTGGCACTTACATCAAGATGCCCCCCAAGCCCGCCCGAGGGGTATGCGCCGTTTGGTCCGGGCTACATGCAAGACCCGCGGAAAAAACCCTGGCGCTATGGTCGCTTCGATAACGGACGTCCGAAACTGTATCGGATGCCTTTCATGCCGACGGGGTCGATCGCGTTGACGCCGTTCGCCCACGGGCGGGAAGGTCCTGCGGATTATTCTGTGCGAGGTGACAAGACGTCGCCACGCGTGGGCAAGGTCACGCATCCTTCGGGAGCGCCGGACAATCACTTGCTCACGATCTACTCGCCCGGCCCAGTGAATCATCAGTACACATTTCTACCGCAACTCGATGGTGGGATTTATCTGATCAAAAAAGGCGAGGTCGTGACTGAGCCTTCGCAAATGCTGCTCATTAAGAACGACCCGAAGTACAACGAGAGTTGGCCGCGTGCGGTGGTTTCGTACGAACGAATCTACGGCGTGAAGGAACCCAAGAACTTGCAGTGGTATCGCAACGACGCCAGGACTTGTAAATATCTTCCGGAAGGCACGCCATTTGGTTTGGTCGGCTCTTCGAGTTTTTACAAGCGCGAGAGTTACCCCAACGGCGTGGTGCCCAAGGGTAAGGTCACGAGCGAATTTGCCGGTGGACGTGATCCGTTCAAGGGTCTCGGTGCTTTCACGAGTCACGGGAACGGAATGCCGTTGAACTGGCACAATCAGGGTGCCGATTCTGCGATTTACTCGAACGAGGAGATTCACGCGGTTCGAATTCTTGCCATGGAACCGACGACTCGGCGGTCGGGTGCGAACTCGGGAAGGCGTTTCCATAATCATGCAACCGAGCGACTTCGCATCCTCGGCGAGATTCCTTTGCGATCGTTCAAGAACGGCAAACAACCGACCGATCCGGACGGGAACCCAGATACGAGCTTCCTGGCCAAAATTCCAGCCGATACGCCATTTACTTTTCAAACGCTCGACAAGGAAGGCCGCGTGTTGAACATGGCGCAAACGTGGCATCAACTCCGACCGGGAGAGATGCGAACGAATTGCGGCGGATGTCATGCCCACAGTCAAAAGCCGACGGACTTCGCTCTGACCCGAGCGGCCAAGCCGGATTACAAGATCTGGGACCTGGTGAACGAAACGCCGCTTTTGCTCGACAAGAAGCGCGACAAGTCCAAGCAACAATGGGATACCCAGGATGCAACCGGCCTGCGGAAAATTGAAGGGGTGTTGAATGTCGAGTACCATCGCGACATTCAACCGATCCTCAAGAAGAGTTGCGTTGCGTGCCACTCGGGACGCGATCGAAAAGAGCCAGCCGGAAAACTCGATCTCGATGCCGATCACGAAAAGGAACAGTATCGGAGCTTCGGGAAGTTTCCGGGGACGTACTATCGTCTCGCGTTGGACGAACGCGCCAAGTTCGGACACAAGCCGATCGGGTGGACGAGTTGGGGGTATCCAAATGCTTCGCGATACATCCGCAAGTTCCAATCGCGACGTAGCATGCTCGTATGGAAAATCTATGGGAAGCGACTCGACGGATTTAGCAACGACGACCATCCGTCCGCCGCGAAACCGGGCGACCAACAGAATCTGGTGTTGAAAGGCAAGAAACTCGACTTACGACGATATCGCGCCCGGTTCGACGTGGATCATCGCGGGCCGCAGATGCCGCCGCCGAGTGCGGTCAAGAAAGGAAAGGTGCACGGCCTTTCGGACGAGGATCTCAGGACATTCGTTCGGTGGATCGATCTGGGTTGCCCGATTGATCTCGATTACGACCCCGAGAATCCCGAGAAGCAATCGTATGGGTGGATGCTCGACGATCTACGCCCGACGTTGACTCTTACGTATCCGCGAGCTGGAGCGAACAAGAAAGTGACGCGGATCTTGGTGGGAGCATACGACTATTACACCGGGCTTGAAGAAGACAGTCTGCGTGTCGTGGCTGATTTTAAGGTCGATGAACACCCCGCGGGGACCAACCTCGCGAAGCAATTTCGGAGGAAGTCGCAAGGCGTCTGGGAATATCGCCTCAAGACGCCGGTGATGCAACTCAAGAAAGGAACTGTGACCGTGACCGTCCGCGACAAACAAGGGAACGAAACACGGGTCGTGCGGACGTTCTCGGTCGATTGACCTCTGAACGAGAGGAAGCGGAAGGCAAGGAGGCGGCTTTCCGCTTTCGGCCTTGGCCCGCTAATGATGAAAGTGTTGGGTGTTGAAATACACCTGCCCCGTTTCTCCTTCGGGCGGGCAAAAGCACTTACGCATAACTGTCGCAACCTCCTCGGCCTCCGCTTCGCTCGGGAACAACGCGCCCTGGTAGGGCTTTCCAGGCCGTCGATGACAGGGAATCCAGAGCAGTTCTGCACAAGAAACCCAGGCGACGTATCCGTCTCCCCATGGGTTGTCATGGACTGTAACGAGATCTTCGGAGGCCGCTTCGAGGGTACCTTTGAGGTTTCGGGCTAGTTCGGCGGCTTCGTCGCGGTCGAAGTTGCAGAACGTTGGCATCTCCGCATTGACGTCATCGGCTTTGATCGCCAAGAAATCGTAAGAGAGTGATTTGGGACGCAAGATCAAGATTGTGCGTTGGCCCGGAGGAATGAGAATGCCGAGGGCATTGGGGCCAGCTTGGTTGTGATCGACTCGTTCGAATACCGGCATGATTCGGGCTCGGAATAGGTCTCAAAAGGAAAAGTGGATGTGCCTGGTTGATGAGAGTCAGTATAGAAGCTCGTGGAATGGAGACAATTCAAAGTTTCGGACGAGAG
>CAYYUU010000097.1:0-12507 GCA_964474955.1 uncultured Alcaligenaceae bacterium
CGCATCCTCCGCCGAAAACGGGCCGAGGTTCGACCAGTTCGATACAAGCCGACAGAGAGGATACTCACTCCGAACCGTCTTGGCTTCGAGGAGGAGTTGTCCGTTCCCGTCTTTGACTTGGACGTCTTCCAGGATCATCGGGGAAAACCAGCTCAGCTCCGCCCGGCCAATCGAGATGTCGCCACGGACTCCGGAAAAGATGTAGCGGGCCACGCTGTTCCGGAGTGACGTCTCGGCCACAACGTACGGCCCAACCCCTACCAAAACTCCGAGCAAGATCAGAAGGACGATGAACCTGCGAAGCCAACGCCCGCGCCAACTCATCTTGTTTTGAGGTGCATCCTCGATCTTGGGGGTGTCCGCAGTCTTGAGGGTTTCCTGACTCATGAATGCCTCTTCTTGGAGCTTGGACGGGGTGGGCGATGGCGGGGAATTCGGAGAGTAATTGTTGTCCGTTTTGGTATTTGAGGTGTTTTTCCTAAAAGTCCCTCGCCCCGCAAGTGGGGCGAAGGACTTTGAAAAACCGGACAGAAACCTATTTCACGTTCCTCGCCTTGCAAAAAAGGTCCGTTGAGACCAACCCCAACGATTACCTTTTCCGTCAATCCAATCGCCGTTCACCGAGACGGTCACTCTCGACGGAGGTATTTCTCCATAAAGAGACCGTCAGAATTCTATGGTTGAAGTCGGAATTTCTTCCCAGCCATTTCAAATAAACACATCGTTGACGACGAATAACCAAGGAGAATGGCATATCTGTACCGCCTGGGCTGAATGTTCGGGTAATTTCGGACGGCGTTTGGCAATTCAGGAAGACCAAATGAGACCGGACGCAGAAACCTACTGACTTTGAAGAGAACCTTGTTCTTGGTTAATGTCTCTTATCTCTGAACACAATTTCCGCACGGTGCAAGTTGCATCCCGTTTCTTACAACCAACAAGGAGTCACCATGACACGCGATCAATTCGTTGCACGAGTGAAAGAAGCGTTCCAAAAAACAGGCCTTCTCCCCATGCAAGGGGATTTCTATTACGACTGCGGGGCGGGGAGTGCGGAAGCGTGCGCTCTCGGGGCCATCGTGATGGCTCAGAAAGGTCAGACCCCGGACAATTTCGAGACCGGATGGATGGACGAAGCTGGAGAGATTCTGGGCGTTTCGTATGAATTTTGCGAAGGCGTGACGTTCGGGTTCGACGGCGAGTGGTCCGACGAAGGTCGCTCCGACGACTTCCACCTTGGCGTCGAGTGTGGAGCGGCTGCTTACGAGGCCGTTGCGGAGTTGGCCGACGAAGGAACCGCGAGCACTCCGTTGACGCCCGAGCACAACGACACACCCAACGAAGTGCCACAACCGACCGTCGAAACGGACAAGACTCCGGAACAACAAAATGTCTTCTTGGCAGGGTGAAACGAAAGGTGGAAGGTGAAAGGTGAAAAAGGAACAAGAGCCCAGTCGTTCTTTCTCCTTTCACCTTTCACCTTTTCAAGCCGTGTATCCCGCGTCGACCGGCAAGACGCTCCCGGTGATGTACGCAGCCTGTGGCGAAGCCAGAAACGCGATGACCTCGGCGATCTCTTCAGGTTCGGCAAATCGTTTGGAAATCGGGGCGTCTTTTGACGCCTTCCATTCTTCGGAGTCCATGATTCCAGCCACTTCGGGACTCTTGGCCCACATGGGTGTCTTTACGCCACCCGGCGCGACTGCGTTGACGCGAATTCCGTCTTGCAGAAATTCTAACGCCGAACATCTCGTGAACATCAAAACTGCCGCCTTGCTGGCACAATACGCACTCGCAAAGGCGGCTGCCTTGATTCCGGAGGCCGACGCGACGTTGACGATACAGCCTCTCTTTGATTCTCGCATCAACTTTGCGGCGGCTCGTGTCCCGAGAAACACTCCGTCGAGATTGATGGCAAGAACTCGACGCCACTCGGGTAAAGACGTTTCGGCAATCGACTTGGCGATGGAAACTCCCGCACAGTTGACCAGGATGTCGAGCCGTTTCCATTTTTCTCGGACAAGGTCTATCGCAGTGGACCAATCCTCTTCCGAAGTGACATCGAGGTGACAATCAATGGCCGTTCCGCCTGCGTTCGCAATCAATGAGATAGTTTCTTGACGGCCTGCTGGATCGACATCCGCGACGACGACGGATGCTCCCCTTTGGGCGAAGAGTAAGGCGGTTGCGCGACCGATTCCGGAAGCTGCTCCGGTGACGAAGGCTACCTGATTTTCGAAGGGCCGTTCCATCCAAACTTTCTCCAAAAGCCATCAGTGCGTTTCTGCTAAGTACCGATGCCAACGCCAAATTCCTGCATAGAACTGCTTCTGTGGCAGATATTCTTCAGCATCGGTTTTCTCCGTCTGACGAATCGTTCCTCCTACGACTTAAATAAACTGATCCGGGCTGTTGGGAGGCGTTGCCGACCATTCTCGCAACTTCTCCAAGGTTTCCTCTGGGATCAACTTCGCGAGTTCTTCTGGTGGTTGTTCGAGCGCAGCACTTGCCAACTTGGCAAAGACCTCGTGATGTGTCAGAACGCCGCGGTCGTAGAGCTTGAGGATTCTGAGAACGTCGATCATTTTCCGCCTCCACAAAAAACAAAGTGAGCGTTGTCCAGACCTAGCTACCGATCCCCATTTTCCGTCTCACCCAGATGCACATGAGTTCCGCTCGCGCCTCGTAACTCAATCACGCGATCGGCGCGAGACTGCGTGAGATACGCCGTCAAATCCACGCCCATTTCGCGCAACGCCGCGAAGTGTTCGCGTTGTTGAGCGTCTCCATTGCGTTGGATTTCGAGATGCTGTTGGGCTTCGCGTTGGCGTTGTTCGCGTTGGAAGTTGCGGCGGGCTTCTTGTCGCTGGATTTTCGCTTCTTGTTTTTGCCTATCGAGTTCGAGATTGTGTTGCACTTCGGAAGTCTGTTCCCCTCGGCGGCGAGAGGCTCGTTCGATTTGACAATCGAGTTTGTAGTTTTCCAACTCCTGCGATTGCTGTTCGGTCGCCCGGTCGAGTTGCAGTTGGGTCCGAGCTTGGATGGCGTCGTCGTGCATCTTCTGCAACGCGTTAGGGGCTCCGTAGCCTCGGTAGACAACTTTGTTCAGTTTGTATCCGCACTGAGTCGCTCGGCCCGTGAGTTGCGCATACGTCTCGATGTCGTTGAGCCGAGCCGTATTGTGTTTGAACGATTCGAAATCGTGTTGGCCGACGAACTCCACGACGTCGGAACTGGCAGCGTTGATGAAATCACCAATCGGGTCGTGGGTCGCGTCGAGCATCCGTTCGATGTCCACGAGTTCGAAGAAAATCATCAAGCGGATTGTCAACAGGGCGTCGTCCGCCGTCCGAACATCTTCGACGTCGTGATACATCTGATCGGGCATCAACCAGAGTTTTTGGAACACCAACGCATTCGGTATTTTCTTGCCAGCGTCGTGACTCGCGGACGCATGCCACGAGAACGTATGTAACCATTCGCCAGGTTCGGGCATGAATTGAGTCGGGCCGGAGACGACGCGGCGATGGATGGTCGTTTCGCCCTCGGTTTGGCTATACACGATGACGGCTTCCTTACCGCCAACCTGGAGACATTCCTCGACGGTTATCTCGCGATGAATTCTCGGGTCCGCCCACATCTCGGCAGGCCCGCGAAGGTGCTGTTGTCGTCCGTCGCGGAATCGCACGATGATGAACTCGCCGGGGTGGGCGACGTAATGCTTCATCGGGTGGAACTTGCTCCAACCCTTCCAGACACGTTTCGGGCCGACGATTACTTCCATCGTCCCGTCGGACTTTTTCTTCAGAACCTGCTGACCTTCTTCAACGACATAAAACCACATCCCACCACCTCCCGCTTTGTTCCCAGCAAATGCCTGCTCTTCGTCATCGAAATTACTTTGATCTTCAAGACCTCTGTAACCTTGTTTGAACTCGGCAAGATTCTTCCCCAAATTCCTTCCGAACCATCCTCCAGTGGTTGTCGGCGGTGGAGAACTGGGGGAACCCACCAGATCGAGAGACGTCTCCCGTCTCATCTTCCCCGGACTCGGCTTTGCCGAAAGAGCGGAGGTAACTTCTGCTTTCGCCGGTTGCGGATAATATTTCGCAAGGGACTCGGCTTGCCGATGCGGAGACGCCGCAACAAGTCGTACGTTCTTGGCCAACATAAATCGGAGTCGGTCGGCGAGTGCGATGTCGTCGGGGGTCAGACAGGAGAGAATGATTGTCTCTCCGTCAGACGCAACCGGAATGACGTTTTGTGCTCGCGCGACGTCCGCGGGGACGAGATCGAGAACTCGCTTGGGGATGGGCGCAGCGAGAAGTCCGTCCGCCGGATGCTGGTGCATGTTCCTCGCATCGACGAGACTCTCAGTTTGCTCCTGGGCCACATTCAGCGCACCCTGATTCTTCAAAAATTTGTATTTGATCATTTGGCCCCCTTGAGGAGTTGTAGAACAAGGGTCCTTACTGGAACGGTCTGGTTGTTTTGATCTTGCACAATTATGGTAGCAGAATTAACAGACAGTTATTGACCTCGGTGTAACGAAGGCACATTTTCGGTTTGTATTGAGCCACTCCGTGGCTCAATACAAAAACCCGACAACAATCCATTTCGCGTTCCAAGTCCCAAGAAAAATGAAGACACTACGATGATGGAGTCGCCCACTTCTTTTCGAGACAGTCACATGAACCAAGACGAAGCCCGCCTGCTCCAAGCCATCTTTGATGACCCCGAGAACGACACGCCCCGATTGATCTACGCCGATTGGCTTGAGGAAAATGGCGACACAGGTCGAGCCGAGTTCATCCGTGTGGAGTGCGATGTGGCCAGCCTGCAAGACTTGGAAATTTCCCCAGAGCGGGACGCATTGGCGAAGCGAAGAGCCTATCTGTTTCGAAAACTGAAACAAGGATGGGTTCCCCGCGGAAAGAAGCCGTGCAAGTTCAGCATGCATCGGGGATTCATCAAGTTGGAAACGGACCCTGCCAAATTCCTCAAGTCTGATGCAAAAAAATGGTGGCAAGAGCACGCCCGCTCGGTCGGATGGATCACTCTGACGGCGAAGAGATTCTCGCCAGGAACTGCCGCCCAATTACCTAAAAGTTTGGTCGAGCGAGTGTACGAAGTCAGCCGGGGCGGACAAACCGTTTGCAAGGAGGGGGAATTCCAAGAGATCAGCCGATATTCCAAGCTCCGAGGAATGCGCTTGCGACACGGCGGCATCAACACGAAGGAAGCCCTGGGTGGGTTGCTGTCATTTGAGAAACTTGTCCGACTCCATTTCATCGGACCAACGCTCAGGCAGGGAGATATCGAATCTCTATCCTCTCTCTTGAACTTGCAAGAGTTGAAATTCCGACTCGGGGGTCTCGGTAGGGAATCTGTCGCCGGTTTGCGGAAATTAACACAACTTGACAAGCTGGAGTTGGAAGAAGTTGAGCGGGATGGGTTCGACGAACTTCCTGGTCTCGGTACGTTGGAAAAACTTCGAGCTGTTGCTCTCTCGGGTACTTGGTCTGCGAGTTCCCTCATTGATTTCGAATTACCTTCCTGGCCGAAACTGCGGACCTTGTCGATTTCCCTGCCACACCAACTCCGATGGTCCAAGCCGGGACTCCGTTGCCTTCGGCAGTATCCTCTTCTGGACACCTTGCAATTGACCAGCGATGCCACGTTGGAAATTTTCCAAGAGTTGCCGGCCATGCCGCAGTTGCGGCATTTGCGTCTGCGCACGAACGATTGGAATGCCACATTTACCATCGAGATGGTCAAAGTTCTCCTCAAAAAGTTTCCCAACCTCGAAGAATTTTGCATTCCTTGTATCCAGAGAGAACCGGACATTTGCCAAGAAATTGCGAACTGGACAAATCTTCGCAAACTGAGCGGTCTCGAAATCAACAACCTGGCTGCGAGGCACTGGAAGGCTCTCGCGTCGTTGCCGGACCTGGAAATTTTCGAACCGACTTCGGGCATGCTCCGGGACTTGAAAGTGCTTTCGCGTCTGGCGAAGTTTCCGAGTTTAAAGAAGGTCCGCCTGAGAACTCCTCCGAGCGAAGAATTGACTGCTTTGTTAGCGGCGAAGCCTGGTCTCATCATCTCACAGTGACAATGGGATGTCACTCATGACAGTCAGCCGCTCTCTGATCCGATCGATGTCGTCGCCCAACTCGCAATCGTTCGATCCAGTTCTTTGTTTTGGCGTTGCGATTCCACTCACCGCTAATCCAAAACGAAATCTGTGAGGTTTCATGTCGCAACCCGAGCAACTCAGCGCCGTCATACTCGCCTGGGAAGAATCGCGGGAACGGGGAGAACCGATTTCCCCGGAACAGCTGTGTCGGGATTGTCCCGAACTCTTGCCCAAACGCAAGCAGCAAGTCCGCGAGGAGGTCATCGTACGAGAGCAGATGGCAGCGATTTCTCACTGCAAAATATTGTCCGCTCGTGAGTTTTGAGGGTCAAAATTAGGAATGTGAGATCGCAGCGTTCAACGGCCGGTTATTTTCCGGAGAATCTTCTCCCACAGGGACTGTCGCTTCTGTTGAAGGTCTCGCAACCGTTGAGTCATTTGGCGATGAATTTCGTCCGGATCCGATGCGTCTTTTGGTGCCGCGGGTGGGGATTGTTCCTGGTCGTTTGGCTCCTGAGAATGCGTTGGGGTTGCGTCCGGGTTCGAATCGGGAAGGGCGCGGTTGTTCTTGTTCTTATTCGGTTGGGGCTGCGAGTGTCTTCCGTTGTTGTTCGTCTCCTGGGACGTTTTGTCTTCTCGATTCCCCAACTTGCTCTTGCGTGGTTCTCGGGAGACCGGGGCCGATGGTACCGGATTGGACGCCGTGGTCCGCCCTTCCGGCAATGTGGCCGGAGTTGAGCTGGAGGAATTCATGGTTCTCTTTGCCTTGTGTTTGGCGAGTTCGGTGTGGAGGAACGATAGTTCTTGGTTCAGTTCCCGAAGATGCCCAAGTTCCTCGCGGATCAAAGAAAATTGGTGTTGCTGTTGGGCATTCAACGTCTGGGTGATCATCAGCAGGGTGTTTTGGAACTGGTCAAACATTTGTTGCTGCATTAAAGAAAATTGTTGAAATAATGGAGTGAGGAGACTTCTCCAGAACTCCGCCTGCCCCTCCGAAGATGATGCTCCAACTCGAAAGGAGTCTTCCAGCATCCGTCCTGCCCCGACGGCCAAGTTCGCCCCGGCAAGTTCGCCGCTGTCCAAAGCGAGGTCAAAGCCACTGGCCGAAGATGACTGATCGACAGGTGGAGCGCTGGCACCCTGCCCCCTCTGGGCTGGAAGCCAAGGTTGGGAGAACCTTGACTGAGGGTTGTGGGGACCCCGATGAATGCGGATCAAGAACTTCCCAACTTTCAACTCGTCCGATTCTCGTACCTCCGACCAGCGAATCCGCGTCCCATTGAGTTCCGTTCCAGTTCGACTTAACAGATCAACGACCCAAAGTTTCTGGTCCATTTGCAACAGACAGCAATGGTAGGAGGATACGCTGGGGTCGTGAGCGAACCGGACCTTACATTCCCGCGTTTTTCCGACAAAAGTGACCATCCGATCGAGTTGCCAGGACTTCTGAAAAGCTTTGTCTGGTTGGTCGGCCAGGCCGAACGAAAGAGTGAAGTTGGACAACTCCTGTTCGATTGTCGCGTTCGTGAGCAATCGGTTGGGGCTCAGTGTTTGGCCGTTTGCGTTGTCGCGGACTTTCGTGATCTGGTACGGTCCGATCCGGATCCCTCGTTCTTCGTCAACCCATCCACATTGTTGGCGTTCTTCCGCCCAGTAGACTCCGGTCAGACTTTCAAGGTCGATGCACAGGAGCCGCCCGGCGACCATTTGGAGGTAAGCGTGCCGCGAGCTGACGTGCTGATCATCCAGGTACAAATCCGACCTGGGGTTTCGGCCAATGACTGCGAACGGGAGGGAGTACGATTGCTGAAACGGCTCGCCGCCTTGTTGGTGAATGACCTGAAGTGCGAACCCGGCTTCGCTTCCACACGCTTTCTGGAACTTCGTCGCTATATGATTGCTCATCGCATCCAATCGTGGGGATGATTTCAACACTTTCTGGTGTTCCGACTTCACTGTCGAACGACATCACCGATTGTACATCATGGAGCCAGAGACGGCGACGGAATTGTGTGGTCTCCATTTTGGGGAGTTTTGGAGACCGTTTGTTCCAGAAAATTTCCTTGGTATGCGAAAAAGGCCAAGCAGTTCGGGAAGTTCGATCGTTTCGTAGAAGCCAAAGGAACCAAGATCAATCGAAAGATTATCGATTCATCTTGGTTCCTTTGTGCCGTAGCTTGGATGATACGAATCGCCAGAACAGTTTTCGAAAAGTTCTCGAAATGTGCCGTGCGGAGGTCACCAGCCGAGTTAATTCTCGGTCGGAGCGGCCTTCTTTTTTCGTCGATGTTTGAGGTAGCCAAAGCCTCCCACGAACGGAACCGCCGAGAGAGCCAAGAGGAGAGCCGAGGGTGCGGGAGTTGGCGTGATTTGGGCCTGGAAAATCGTGGCGTTGAGGGTACTTCCGGCTCCAATATCATAGGTTGTCCGCATCGCAAGACCGAACGGAACGTCGTCTTCGGTGATATTAAAGGTGACGGCAAGTGGATCGGGCGTCAACGAGCCTGGAGTCGTAAACGTGCCTACCTCTGTCCCTGCGACTTTATTGCTATCGCCTCCGCTGAAATCTACACCGGCACCCCCTGTCTTCCCTTTCGTGCCTGGTTTTGTTGCCTTTTTTTCTTCGCGCGATACACCCAAGCCTCGTGCGTGCCACTCACAGAAGCCTTACCAACTCCAGTGCTCAGGGATAATGACGTGTCAAGTGTGACAGACCCCATAGGAGCCGAAAACCCAGCACTGCTGACGATGACCTCGATGAAGCGAGCCTCACTCGACCTGTTCTTGACGACGAAATTCGTCGCGGAGATTTGGGTGAGAAGGTCGCCCCCAGGAGGCGGAGTTGTTTCGGCAAAACTCGCGGCTAAGTCGAGGAACCCAAAGGTCACGTCTGCAGAAACCACGTTGTCATTGTTGTCGTCAAAAGAGGTCGACGATCCCAGAAGTGTCGTCTTTAAGTTATCCTCATACACGTTGATTTGTACAGCAAACTCGGCCAAGCTCACCTGTGGCTGGACCAAAAACAGGGCCACTCCTGCGATAATCGTAGAGAGTAAACGTCGACAATTCATCCTGCGATCTCCGATTGTGTTTCAAGACCTTTGATAATGTTTGGTAAATGGAATGACGCTAGATTCCACAACTCCGAGCTGCTCTGAGCGAGCTGCGAAGGGCGGTTTTGGGACTGAAAACGCCACCTGTCAATTGAAAGGCACCTGTCAACTTCTTGGTTGGAATTTCGCTCACTTCTTCCCGGAAGGGGTTGGGGAGATCATCCGTGGGAAGATCAAGAGTGATGGCATGAGGTATGGACATTGTGCCCTCTCCAAAAAATCCAAATTACGGATTTCTTTGAGTGTGGATTAAGTTCAGGGCACAAAATCTTAGTCTAACCAGAAGTTTGGTCACGTCAATCCCAAAATAAGCAATGCGACTCCGAATTTATAAATTCTTATGAAGAACTCGGTTTCAGTCGATCACGCAAAGTTTCGACGGTGGAAAAAAAGGTGGCGGCTCCAAACGCACGAACGGTGCCCTTCGACGTGGTTGGAGACCGCCCCCTCGCTTCCGACATGGTCTGATACTCTTTCGTTCGATTGTGCAACTCCCAAGCCAACGAGCCAAAATCGACGCTTTTAGTGGTTTCCCCGAGGTCTTTCGTCCAAATTCACGGGATGTTCCCAACTGTTCCGAGCAAATGAGTGCGGCGTGAGTGGAAAACTCCGTCTCTGGTTGACAGCCAGTGTACCGAGCCGTTGACACCAAAGTTACAGTGTAAACAGCGTCCCTTGTAAACTCCTGCGAATAGGCCCGACAACCCAAAGGATGGTGTTCGGGGTAATGTCATACACGGAACACAAAATTGGCTTGAGCGATGTCACGGAATTCCTCGAACGATCGCTGGGCCGATCCACCTCGTCAACCACACAGGGAGTCGTTTCCACAGGCGGATCATCCGTTCATAGCGCGGATTTTCCTTGCGCGTGTCGCCGAGTTCTCCCTGACGCACGTAGTATTGCCAGACGGCAGGAAACGGCTTGGCTCCCCACTGCTTCTTGAAGCGAAACGTGTTGGCGTCTTCGCTCGTTCGTCCGAAATCAAAGACCACTTGCCCCCGCAACACCGCACGCTCCAACAAATGCCAATACATGAGCATGTTCACGTTCGTGGGGTTGTAGGACCTGAGCGAACTCGCGCTCGGCACCTCCGTCACCCCTTGGCCATGAGTCAACAACGCTCCAGCGATCGGTTTGTTGCCGTCACGCACGACGCATAGTTCGGCTCTTCCGGGGAAGGTTTGAAGAATTCGCCGGAAGAGCTGTTTACTGAAGACGGGAGTCCCCAGGTCTCGCATGTTTTCGCTGAATACTTGATAGAACGCACTCAAGAGTTCTTCCCCGCCAAAGGTGACGGAAAAATCTTGTTTTTGTCCCTTACGGACTTGGTTGCGCACCTTGGCGGAAATTTGGTCCCACAACTGCCCTGGCGAATCGGGGAGAGCTAGACGCATGTGGACTTTGTCGGTCCGCGTGTGGGTCAGTGCCGGATGGGAAATCGACTGTTCGTGCCGCAGTTCCAAGTACCGAACGTTGAGTTTGTCGGCCAACTCGACGGCCTTGTCGATGAGTAATCCGGCACTTGTCTCATCCTCGGCGAGGACTCCGCCATAATTCAGATAAGGCAAGCTGACCAAGAACCGTCCAAAGAGAAAACTCGACACGTAAGCGAGCGGCAACACGCCGACGGTCCTCTCGCCTCGCACGGCCTCCAGATAATAAGGTCGATGTTTCAACCCACGGGCGACGGCGTCCAAACAAGCTGGGTGCCAACTCAAACAGGTTCCTTCGCCGACCCCTTCCCAATAGCTGTCGAGAGTTTCCCGCAAAGGAGGCTTGGCGAAACCTCGATGCACACGCACTTCGGTGACTTCTGTGGAAGCCGATTCGGGTAACACTGGACTGGACGTTTTCATGTCAGGAACCCAACCATTCTTGAGAAGGTTGCCAATGATCTTTGATTGCCAAAATCGGTGAGCTTCGAGTGTGAGACTGTAGGACAGATTTCCAACCTGTCCGGCGTTTTCTTGGACAGGTTAAAAACCTGTCCTACGGTCAAACTCGGCCCAAGAGCCTGTCGTAAATCGCACGAATCTTTTCCATTCGCACTTGAAAGCTATACTTCGATTCGATCGTTTCTCGGGCATTGCGGCTGAGTTGTTGCCGCACGTCAGCGCTTCGGACCAGTCGTTCCAGCTGGATCGCGAGGGCTTCTGCCGAACCGCATTCGACCAACAGGCCATTGACTCCGTCGGTAATCACGCGAGGGACACCGGCGACTCGTGTGGAGACCACCGGAACTTCCAGGGCCATGGCCTCCAGCACGACGTTCGGGAGTCCTTCTCGCAAGCTGCTCAAGGCGAACACGTCCATGCTTTCGTAGAGCGGAAGCATGTCCGAACGAAATCCCAACAACTGAACACGGTCGCCTCGTCCGAGTTCGGAAATGAGGCTTTCAAGTCCGGGTCGCGCATACCCTTCGCAGACGAAGTGGAGTTGTAAATCCAACCCTTTGTTGAGCAGTTGGTGGACGGCACGAATGAGCAGATCGAAGCCCTTTTCGTCAGAGAGGCGACCTACCGCGCCAATGACAATGCGTTCTGGGGGAATGTTGTACTGCGGCTTGACTTCCTGCGGACTCCGGCGGCGGCGATACTCTTCGACGTCGATGGCATTCTCGATCAGAATGCATCGGTCCTCCGGGACTCCGCAGTCGCGAGCTGCTTCCTGAAGGTCCGGCGACACACACAAGACTTGCTCGTAACGAGGCAGACACAACCGATCGATGTAGTAGTACAACGGGGTGCGAGCGGTGTGCTTGACCCAGCCGTGGACCGTCGTGACCAGATGCATGGGCCAAAACCGTTTCAGCAGCAGTCCCAACGCGTTGCTCTTGTAATCGTGGCCGTGCCAGATGGCGACCTTGTTTTGCCGACAAAGTCGGAGCATGTCCGAGACGACTCGCAAGTCCCAGGACCCCCGGTCCTCGATACCGACCAACTCCGCATCCCACTGTTCGGCCCGCGCCTGGAGTTTCCTCATGCCCGGATCTCCCGGTGGGTGCATGTATGCGCACACTAACCGATACCCGGCGGATTTGAGAAAGCGCGGAGAATTCAAGATCGTTTTCTCCGGCCCGCCACCTGTTCCCGTGACGACTCGCGTATGGAGGACGACCGGAAGTTTTCGCGGACGATCTGTGGAGTTACCACGATCCAAAGAACGGGGAACAGACTCTCTTGTCCTTCCGCCTTCCACCTTCCACCTTCCACCTTTCTTCACGGTTTTATCCAACAGCTTCAAAGAAAGCCTCCT
>CAYYUU010000098.1:0-12467 GCA_964474955.1 uncultured Alcaligenaceae bacterium
CCTCAAATGCCAAAATTACCAAAACCGGACAATCTCAACTTTTGAATAGCCCTGATCAAGGCCTTCCACGCGTTGACATAGTTTGCGTCAGATGCTTGGCGAGAAGGACTTTGATAGCGAACGATCGGTTCAGTTGCCCATCTCTGGCACGATACACGATGCCAATCCCACCTCGACCGAGTTCACCTTCGATGACGTATCGGCCGATCTGTCTTTGAGCCAATTGGGGCAGGTCTAACTCGGTCTCACCAACGGGAGGTGTGTTCTCCAAATCTGTGGTCAGTTCTTCCGAAACGAGCAACTGACTTCGTTCACGTTTGAGTTTGTCAACGGCTTGTTGGACTACCGTGATGAGTTCGGGACGCTCCCGGCACAACGATTCGGCCGAGAGGTCTTCGCCTCGTTCGTAGGCTTCCTCCCACTTCAGGGGCAACTCTGTTTCGCGGCCATCCTGAGACAGCATGAACCCCAAGTTCTCGTTGAGGACTCTTCCAAGCGCTGTTTCACAACAATCAGATAGAACCTCTGGTTACTTCTCTGGTGGGTCTGAATCCTTCTGTTTTGGACTTTTGAACTCCCAAACGACGATTTGGTAATCCCCATGTCCTCGATGCCGAAACGCGCTTGCGACTATGACATGCACCGCGGTTTTCGTAGGAGTGATGTGGATGCGAGAATTTCTCGCTTTCTGGGTGAGGGCGTCCCCTTTGGCCGTTTGCAAACCAAGTGATGGGACGAACTGTTTACTCTCCATCTGGATCACATAGGTCCTGTTGGCAACCATCTTGAACTTGTGGAACTGTTTCTTTGTCCTCGCTGTGAGCATACCCACCAACTTGGTTTCGGTGTACTGACTCCGAGCTGTGTTATGTAGTTCCTTGACGTCTTTCCAAAGTTGGTCCCAAGATTGCTGTTCTTCTTTGGGAAGTCCCGGTCTGGTGTTCGCTTCGCGGACGCTTGCCAGGTGAGGATCGTGTTGCCAGTGTTGCATGCGATGTGCGGTCGCGGGAGAGAGAAATCGATTCCGCTTGATATCTCCTCGATATGCTTTCAGATCCTCCTGCAGCCATCGGAGGGCCAGCTTTCGGAATTGGCTCCTCTCTTTCGGGCCGATGGGTTTTGCATCGGCGCCTTTTCCATGGGCCGCTAACACAGCACAAGTAGCAGCGTGGTAGCGATCTTGCGAACCCTGATCTTCTGCGAGTTTGGGATGCTCATGGAACAATCGGTCATAAAGCCTGGTCGCGTCTCGGTACCTCTTGGTATATTGCTTGCAGGCATCGATGAGAGTGAGTTGCTCCGCAACCGAAACCGTAACTCGACCTCATATAATGGCTGGTCGTTGTTGGTCAAGCCGTAGAAGTTGCTCGCCATTCTTGAGCCACTCCGCAGACGGGAAAGCCCAACGAGGTCCTCTTTTTGTTCCCAAACTGTGACCACGACGGAAGTGTTTTACCGCCAGGGAAAACTGGCCTTGGTCGCGTAGAACAAGACCCAAACCACAGTGGGCTTCGGCATAGTCCGAATTTATTTTGAGAGCCAGGTTGTATTTTTTAATGGCTTCGTTCGGCTTTTTCTTGAGGTCCAAGATCAAAGCCCAGTTGTAGAACGCAACGGCGTCTTTGGAATCAAGTGTGGCCGCTCGTTCGAACTTTTCAATGGCCCCGTCGAAATCCTTCTTGCCAACAAGTGCAGTTCCCCAGTAGCGGTACGCCCTTGCGAATTGAGGATTGTAAGTTGTAGCCTGTTGGTACTTCTCAATGGCTCCATTAAAATCCTTCTTGCGAGCAAGTTGTAACCCCCAATTGTGATAGGCAGGGGCGAATTTGTTATTCCAAGCGATTGCTTGTTGATACTTCTTGATGGCTGCTTCCGCATCACCTTTTCGACCAAGAGCGATACCCCAGCTGTTGTACGCGTCCGGATAGTTGGGTTTATGGATCACAGCCTGGTGGTACTTCTGGATGGCATCATCTATCTTGTTCTTTCGCGCAAGGATGAGACCCCAGTTGTGATATGCCTGGGCAAATGTTGAGTCCAAGACCGTTGCTTGTTTATACTTCTCGAGGGCTCCGTCGAAATCCTTCTTCAAATCGAGTGCAACTCCCCACCCGAAATATGCTTTCGCATACTTGCTATCGATTACTGTCGCTCGTATGTACTTCTCGATAGCACGATCCAACTGCTTTTGTGCACCCAGGGCCACACCCCAGTCATAGTACATTCTGGGTAATCTGAACCCCAGAGATTCGGCCCTTTTATAGTTCTCGATGGCTTCCTTGTATTTTCCTTTTTCGGAAAGCAAAAGTCCTAAGTTGTAGTATGCGCTGGCATAGGTTGAGTCGATGTGAATAGCTTGTTGGAGCTTCTCAATGGCTCCATCATAATCTTTCTGGTCATCCAGGGCAGCCGCCCAGTTGATGTAGGCTCCAGGTAGTTTTCGATCGATCCCAATGGCATGCTTACACTGTTGGATCGCGCTAACCAAATCGCCCTGGAAACGAAGGGCAACACTCCAGTTGGCATGGGCCTTTGCATCTCTGGGATCGAACTTGATGGCTTTCTTATATTTTTCGATGGCACCATTGAAATCCTTCTTATGTCGCAGAGCAACGCCCCAATTTGTGTAGGCTTGTGCATATTCCGGATTGATCGAGGTCGCCTGTTGGTACTTCTCGATGGCTGCTTCGAAGTCCTTCTTGCCGGCAAGAGCCAAGCCCCAGTTGTTCAAAGTGACCGCCACCTTGGAACGCACTACGAGAGCACTTCGATAGCACCCAATCGCTGCATCGAATTCGTCCTGCTGTAAGTAAGCATTGCCGAGCGCGAAGAGTAACCAGAAATCATTGGGATAGTGGGTCAGGGCTTGGTTTAAGAATTGTATCCTGGTAAATGTCCGTTTCTCGGCTGGCAATCTCAACGAGAGAATGAAAAGAAGCTGTGGGGAGTGTTTCCTGAGATCCAAACTTTGTATCCGTTTGGCCGACTTTCTCAGGTCAGCCCACACGGAGAATTCTCGAAGTTCATTTCGTTCCGAGTTTGAATCAATCTTCTGGGAAGTAGCCAGGACAGTCCGTAGCAGATCTCTCCCATCCTTTTGCAACGCGTGCAAACAATCGCCCCAGTCATCCAAAGCCGCCACGACATGTTCTCGCACGACGGGATTGCGATCTTGCACCCACCGTTCGAGAGCCATTGAAAAATCGATGTCGGTACGCAGGAATCCTTTACGTTGGAATAGGTCCCTGTAGTCTTCAGCAGCCCGAATTTTGTTGTCGAACCTTCCGTCGGTCATTCCAGTTCTTCGCTGCCGGATCTCCGCGAATGCCTTGAGAAGTTCTATCTCCTCTTTCGTCTGTTCCAATGCCTTACGCGAGCGGCCCGGTACCCACATGCTCAGCCCATCTGTTAACTGACCATGTCTCAATTGCGCGTCTTCGAACCGAGATGTCTTCAGCAGAACATAAATCTGTGTGATTCCTTCGGCATAGCGTGTTCGTTCCAGGTTCCATTGTTTCCACGCAGCGAATCCGCTAACCCCGATACTGCCCAGCAAGAGAAAGGCAACGATGGCCATGATCAAAGTTGCCCGCCGCCGCTTTTTCTCCTCCACAACTTTGGCCTGTGCCAGTTCACGTTGTTTCTGCTCTGCTTCTGCCTTCACGATGGCTTCGGCAGCTTCGATCTCTGCCCGACGCAGTCTTGCCTGCACGGACTCCATGTAAACGGTCACTTGCTCAGCCACAACACCCGCAAAGACTGGTCGCTCGTCGATCTGAGCAGCCAAACAGGCCTAACAAAGCTGAACTAACTCTCCATCCGCCGAGCAATCATCGAGTTGTTCGAAAGCCGCTGCCAAATCACCTGCTCCGGCCTTGGTATGCAACTCGAGAATGTTTCGACCCGCGTAAGGTGGAACCCCCGTCAGGATCTGACAGAGAATCGCGCCAAGCGCGAACACGTCACAACGTTCATCCAAACGATCAATTTCCCCTCGTGCTTGTTCCGGAGGCATGTATGCGAGGGTGCCCAGGACACTCCCGGCCTGTGTGTCGTGTTCCTTGGGATACTCTGTCCGAATCGTTTGGATGTGGGGGACGACCTCCGAAATTGTGTCCTTCGAAGAAGTCCCCTTGGGCAGTACCTTGGCGAGTCCCCAATCCATGACCTGGACTTCCCCAAATGGTCCGACCATGATGTTGGCTGGCTTCAGGTCTCTATGGAGAATGCCTCGAGAATGTGCGTAAGCGACCGTTTGGCACACTTGCGAAAAGATGCTCAACCACTTTGTCGGCTGCTGTTCCAAGTCCGATCTATCATTCAACAGCGTGGCCAACGTCTGACCATGGATCTGCTTCATCGCAAAATACACGAGGCCCGCTTCGGTTTCGCCAACCTCGTGGATAGGAGCCACGCCGGGGTGTTGGAGTTGCCCCATGATCTGGGCTTCTTCGAGGAATCGCTGCTTGATTCGGTCATTGTGGTGATGTTCGTCGCGTAGGACCTTGATCGCCAGAGAACGGTTGAGCTGCGAGTCCTTTGCCCGATGGACGACGCCGATTCCACCCCTTCCCAATTCTTCTTCGAGAACATACCGCCCAACAATCTTTGGTGGAGTCTGTGGAGCGCTCGAGGAAGCTTCACCCAAGACTGGTGTGTTATCGGGAGCCGTCGAACTGAGTTCCGCCTCGTGCAGCGCCATCTGCTCTCGTTGGCGTTTGAGTTTTTCGATGGCTCGTTCGATGTCCTCGACGAGTTCCGGACACTCCCGGCACAACGATTCGGCAGAGAGGTCTTCGCCTTGTTCGTAGGCTTCCTCCCACTTCAGGAGTAATTCTGTCTGGAGGCTATCTTGGGACATCGCAGCACCGTTGTTCGAAAGTCGAGAAGATTATTTTGTGTCTATTTCACCAGGCGCAGGAGCATCCGAACCCAGACAAGAAAAGTTCGATTACGGCGCCCAATCGGGAAGTTTGAGGCGAGCCCGTAACCATCGCCGACTGACTTCCTTGGGATGGATTTCCAATAGCTCGGCAGTTTCCGCCTGTGTCAGCCCATGATACCAGTGCAAATCGACCACCCTTTTCTCGTCTTCGGGTAACTCATCGACTTTCTGATGAAACTCAGTCCAGATGGCCAACTGGCCCGGATTGTTGGCGTTATCTTCCGGGTCCGTGGATGGCGTCGAGGCCCCCGAATCTTCGTTGGCATCCCCAACAGGTTGCGTTGCTTGGCGGGTTTTGCGACGACGAGCGAGGTCGAGCAATGTCCGCCGGATTTGGAGGGCAGAGAAGGAAAAGAAAGCGCCGACCGTGGTCACCTCGACCTCCTCCAAAGATCGCAACAAACGCAGGATCCCCTCGTGTAAAACCGTACCGGTGTCGTGAGCTTGCTGTAAGCTCGGAAAATCTTCGCGGAAGATCTTCTTCGCGAGCCGTCGTAAGCGGTCGTAAGCACAGCTTATGAGTTCGCTTCTGGCATTGGGATCAGTTGGCAATCGATCGATCACCTGCTGCAGATGAACCGTTTGATCGGAACTCATCATCACTCCAGGAGTTTGTTTGGGGCATGGCTCTCGAACAATCATTGTCCTTTGTGCGGGAAACCACGTCCAGAACGACGCCCAAAAGAAAAAAGAAACTTTTTTGTCTGAGCACGATATTGACCACGCCTGGCCAAGTAGAGGCGAGGAACAGTGCAATTCAGCACCATACGAAAGACCTCCTTGGGAGACGCATGAGAAAACAAATCTTGGCTTCGTTGCGACCCCCAAGGGGATCTCTGACTTCGATGCCCCAACAGTGAGTTACCACACATTTTGATCTCTTCGACGGACCAGGATGTACCTGATTCGCTTGGAGTCGTTGTGCAATTACGTTCCCCCCAACAAGGGGCTCCGAAATCGGTCCGTAGTCCGCTATTTCGAAATCACCTTACTTTCTCGAAACAGACAAACCTGGAGATTACTCATGTTCTTCCAAAACTGGCGTCACAGTCTCGTTCGCCGATTCCGCTGTAACAAGCAACTACGACGTGATTCGAACAAAAAACGTCTCAATTTGAATTTGGAAACACTCGAAGATCGAGCCGTACCTACTACAACGGTCTTCTTGGATTTCGGAGCAGGTTTGCACTCAACTCCACTGACGATAGACGCCCAAACCCTCCGTGACAATTGGGGGACGAACAACGGTCCGAATCTGATCAACCAAGGCTTCACCTCAGCCGACAGCTTTACGTTCAACCCACTGGACTATGACTACGACGGAAGCGGAACCGTGGACGTCCACGACACCGAGGCTCTTCAGGCGGACGTTGTGCGGATTGCCAAGAGGGCTCTCGGACCATTCGACATCGACGTCCAACCTGCGAAAGCCAGTTTGCTGGCAGACGTCCAAAATAGTCTGGACAAAAACGATGGAGATTCCTCCGGAAAAAATGATGCCTATGTGTTTGTAACGACGGTGAAGTTGGGCAGGAATTCGGTGGGGCATCAAACCACGCTATTTGGACTTGCATCCAACACGGATCTCTCAAGCGGAAGCAACAACAACGACGAGGTCGTTGTCACTTTTGCAGACTACGTCCACTCGCAAACAACCCCGAACTCTGACAGACCCCTCTTCAACCAAAGCCTTGCCTACCGGCTCGCGTATACGGCGGTCCACGAAGCCGCACATACATTCGGTCTTTCGCACACCAACGGGTCTTCCTTACTCTCGGAGGGAGATCAAATCCGTTTCGGTTCTACATCCCGAGAAACAAATAACATCTTTACCCGATTCTCACTGCCGCTGCACCACACGACCGGTACCAACAACAACTATCTTCAATTGGCCTCGGATAGCGATATTGGCGTGGTGGACATGGACGGGAATGGACGGCCCGATTTTGGATACATCACCGGAACCGGAGTGCACGACTCAATAACGGTAACACCCATCCCCAATTCACCTGGTTCCGTCAGTGTGACAATCACGGCCTACTCGGACGAGGATATGACGACGGAAATTGGCTCCGACACTCTGACGTTCCAACTCCCGCTACAAGGGGAACAAGGACTCCGAATTGATGCGGGCCTTGGCAACGACCTTATTATTGTGGACCCCGCCGTTCAGGTGAACGTGACAGTCTACGGTGGAAAGGGCGATGATGTCATTTTCGGAGGGGCAGGGAATGACGTGATCTACGGCGAGGAAGGGGCGGATGACCTCCACGGGGGCGAGGGACATGACATGATAGTTGGAGGTTTTTTTGGAGACAACAGCTCTACCCTGATCACTGGCGGACCTGGTAACGATCTGCTCTTGGGAGGCTCGGGGGCAGATGAAATCGAAGGGGAAGACGGGATCGATTTCGTTCTGGCAGGGGGGGGGAATGATGTTATTCGCGGTGGAGTCGACAAAGACATCATCTTAGGACAAGATGGAAGTGACACCCTCGAAGGAGGGGGCGGGGCGGATCACCTGTACGGTGGTCCCGATAACGACGTCCTTCGAGGCGGAACCGAGTCGGACACACTCAAGGGTGGGGCAGGCATCGACGACCTCAACGGAGAGGCAGACCCGGATACACTGTACAACCAGAATGGCAACGACAATCTCACTACGACACCCGACGACACAATCATCAACATCACTGGGACTGATGGTCTGTTTTCCCAGTCGGGAACCCCAGCGAACTCCAGCGGAACGAACGTTCCCCTCACAAGCACCCAAATCGCGAGCTTGCGAAGTGGATTGAACGATTTGACGACTCAGTTGCGCCAAACGGTGACGACGGCATTCCCCGCTGGAGATCAAACCGCAGGAGATGTATTGGCGGACTTGCTCACTCGGGGATTAGTGGAACCATTGGTCCAACATCTCGACAGCACATCAACGCCGACTGCGGATGGGATCGCGAGTGTCCTAGCAGGTCTGTCAGTGGATACGCAAGACCACACCGTGACGGTCAATCCTGCCACCGTCGGACGAATCATTTCCGGAGACGACATCCGATTCGAATTGCATTTCCAGGCTCGACAAAAACCCACCGAGAACAATACCACCACTCTCCAAAATCTTGGGGCTCACGCGGTCAACGGCGTGGGCGACGCGGACGATAGTTCCGAAGTCCCTCTCGACGCTCTGGTGGAATGGGTGTTAACGTTCGGCGTCCACCAGAACGAAAGTGGCGAAGATATGTTCTTCGTTGAAATGCCCGACTCAGGTATCAACGTGGCTGCTGGGATCGCCGCGGAAGACCTGAGCTTTCCCGTCCAACTTGGCCTTGCCGAAGGACAAAGCCACAATGGACAGGTCCACATGAGCACCCAGATGTCTCTTGTCATCCCGACAACGGACGCAGATGGGAACAGTATCGCCGACAGTGACGGCCGGATCCATATTCCCAATTTGTCGAGGGTCGAACCAACAGCGAGTCCCACCGGTTCCCTGCACGTGGAAATGCCATTCACTGTCCAACAAGGAACGATTGCCGAGGCGGGTGTCTTGACGGTGACCCAAGATGACCTCTCGCGATACTCCGAAGATAACGTCCAACTCCACGGCTCGGAGAAACTCCAGGAGTTTGCCTCGGTTACTGTCGACGACCTCGCTCAGTGGCTCCGAGAACTGTCCACGGCTCTCGATGTGGTTGCCGAATCAGGACAAATGTTGGGACAACTTCCATTCACCCAAGGTCTTCGGGTGAACCAGGTGGCGAACGTCGCGGCTGCATTCAAGACAAACGTGGTCGACGTTCTCGTGACCAACGGCGAAGTCAACTTCGACAGTGCGGAAGACCTTGTCCGGCAATTGGTGGTGGCCTCCGGAATCCACATCAATCAAATCGGGATGGACTACAACCCATTGACGAAGGAAATAACGTGGAGCTTGAACTTCCGGGAAGAACTGGCGAATCACCAGGTGCCCTTCTCCATGGCTACGGAGATCGACGCGCTGGCAGACCTGGAATTCACCACGAGCGGAGACATTAGCCTCAACTCCACCGTCTCGGGCGGAGTGACATTCGGAGTTCGGTTAGCTCCGGACATCCAGACCGATACCCCGGAGACCATGTTTGATCGCTTCTTCCTCCGCGAAGCAGAATTCGAAGCAGAGGTCACGGGGACTGTCCAGGATCTCGAGGTAATGGGCAGGTTGGAGATTTTCGAAGCTGGGCTGACCAACGGTCAAGGCTCTCTGAACATGCAAGTCGGTTTGAACTTGTCCAGCTTGAGTGGAAGGATTCAGGACCTGACCGTTGCTCCGACCATCACCGGATCGGCGAATGTCAGCTTTGACGCCCAAGTCGAAGGTATTGACGTGACAACCGTGTCTGTCGACGTACCAAGTATCACGAGCCCCAGCGACCTGGTCCTTGATCTCAACCCTGAGTTGGCCGAGGTTGCCCTCGCCGAGGTTGCCCAACAGATCGCGGTATCTCATATCATTGACGGACTGCAACAGGTGGTTGGGTTCTTGCAATCGGTTCACAGCAAGGCAATCTTCCAAAATGAACTCCCTGTCGTCAAGAAAAGCCTGGCGCAGTTGTTGAACACAACAAGTGCCCTGACTCGTTTGAGTGACGAACTCGCGGCCATGAGCAACGATCAACCGGCCACAATCGACGAAGTCTTCCGGAGAGTCAAGGATACGTTTGGTGATGTGATCGACCAAGTCCGGTTAGTCAATGGGGTCCTTGAGTTCCGTTTCAAAGAGCACTTCTCGGCGAATCACAAACTCGATCTTGCCCTGGACCTGGATAACACCAATGCCGAAATCCTGAGTCACTTTGTCGACGCAACAGCACCGCTGGAAGTAGCAGTTGGTGTCAGTACAGAACTGGCTGTCGGTATCAACTTGAATGCCCCCGACGCTCCCTTCCTGAAAGATAGCAGTCATGTCACTGTCTATGCCCTTTTGAACGCTCCGGATATCGACGCGAGCGTTGACATTCTCGATGCCGGATTCCACATCCGAAATGGGTCAGTCAAACTGTATCACGATGCGAACGGCAATGGTACTGTCGAGAACGAAGATCTCAACAACGACCATGTTCCGGACGAAGCCGCGACTGTCAAGATCGCACTGACCCCAGGGACCAACCAGCGACATTCACTGGCCGACGTTCTGAACAATACTGGAGGTATTGTCCAGACGACAGTGAACGGCCAGATGAAGATCGACATGCCGATGTTTGCACCGACGCCTGAGCATCCTCGCGGCAGCTACAAGGTCGTGGTCAGTGATCTGCAAAACATTCCTTTCCCCCTTCAACCTGTCGAGACACCCGACTTCAGCGGCGTCCTTTCGGACATTGACGCCGAGATGGTTCTCGATGCCTTGATCGAAGGTGTGGACAAGGTCATCGACATTCTCGAAGACGCTCTCGGTAGCCGGTTCGCCGACAAACTTCCGATCGTGGGGGACCAGTTCCACAAAGCAGTCAGCTTTCTCTCTGATCTCCGGGAGAACGTGATTGCGGAGCTTGTGACAAAACTGGAAGGCGAGACGCAGAAGACCATCGATACAATCCGAGAAGCATTCGCGAGTGTGTTTGAACCCGGAGGAACTCTCGAATGGCTCGATCTCGCCGATCGATCCTTCGACGGAGCAGAAAATCTCGAAGACATCCAGGTTACGCAAGACGCACGAAAAATGGAGTTTCGCTTTGGGCTCACCGGGGAGTTGGATCTCGGACATGTGATTGATTTTGACCCAGGAGTTGCCGGACTGGGTCTGGAAGTAGAGGGGCACGCTTTTCTGAAAATCGATGTTGGTTTCGACGCGGGTTTTTGCGTGAGTGTGGATGACGGGTTTTATTTCTTGGCCAGCCAAGACGAAAATGCCGACGAGTTATTCGTGACTGTGACAGCCGGACTCACAAAAGGGACGAATGTATTTTCCGCAGACGGGCATATCGGTTTCCTCAGACTCGAGGCCGAAGACAAACTAGTTGACGGCGAGTTTAGCCACCTGGCGGCGAATTTCCGAGCCAATTTGAAAGACCCAGACGGTGACGGTCGCGTCACTGTGACGGAGATGATCTCCTCTCCGACCGACGTCTTCGATGTCACCGCGGACGCCGAGGCCGACATCAATCTCACGTTGAAAGCCTCCTTGGGACGGGGTTCCGTCGCACCGAACATCAGCACCGATTTCCACTTCCGGCTGGACGCCAATCCAGGAGAGAACGAGGAACACATCGACATCGGATTCAGCGAGATTACGCTCGACATGGCTTCGTTCGTCAACGACCTTATCCAACCGGTCGCCGAGAAGATCTCGAAAGCACTCGAACCCATAGGCCCGATCCTCGATGGCCTAACCGCCAATATCCCATTCTTGGCGGACATCAAGGGAAGAGATTACTCGGTGCTCGACCTGGCACGAGACTTGGGAGCGCCAGGAGACAAAATCGATAAGGCAGACGCTGCCATCTCAGCCCTACAGTCTATTCGGGAATTGACCAACAGGCTTGCCGGTTACACTGGCTCTACGGTCGAGTTTAGTGCGAGTTCCTTTGACGTCACGAAAGCTCGCGATGTGAGCTATATCGGGAAGCTGGTGCCGGAAAACCAACTCTCGCAAATTGTCGATCCGGACGCCAAAGTGCCCCAACTCAAGACGGATTCCAAATTTGAATTTCCGATCTTCGACAACCCGGGGAACCTACTCAAACTCCTCCTCGGGCAAGACGTTGATTTGATTACCTACTCGCTTGGGGAACCGTTGGATCTGAGCTACGAGGGTCGAATGAGCTTCCCGGTGGTGTCACCGTTGACTGTGACCATCGAAGGGTCCATGAGCTTAAAGGTCGATGTAGGGTTTGGCTTTGACACCTCAGGTTTGCGACAATTCGTGGAAAGTGGGTACTCCAAGCCCGAACTAATTCTCAACGGGTTCTACATGCGAGACGCCATCGAGCAAGACGGCAAACTCGTCGACAACCCAGAGGTTGCGTTCCAGGGTAGCTACAAGGCCTTCGGTGGAGTGGACGTCCTGGTAGCCTCCTTCGGAGTCGGTGGTGGTATCACGGCTGACCTGACCGTTGATCTCGAAGATCCGAATAACGACGGCAAGATGCACGTGAACGAGATGATCGCGGCGTTTGATCGCGGTGACAGTCATCTGAAAGGAGGAGAAAGCCCACAGTTCGTCCCCCGGTTGATCACAATTGACGGAGGGATCAGTGCCGAACTCGAAGCCTTCGTCAAGCTCGGTGCTGGACCACTCAGCGTCCGCAAGTCGAAAAGTTTCGCCAAGGTGCAGCTCATTGATTTCTCCTTGTCAGGGACCGAACAAAACCCCGATTTGGCCAGCGTTGATCAAGGAGTGGTGACTGTTCACGCGGGAGTTGACGCCGAGAAACGTCTCTTCAAGCACACAATCGACGAAGGTGAGCGTTTCGAGATTGACCAAGATGGAGACAACATCCTAGTCAAGTTTTATGTTCCTGGCGAAACGAATCCTTATGTGGAA
>CAYYUU010000099.1:0-8004 GCA_964474955.1 uncultured Alcaligenaceae bacterium
CTTGGTTGGCTGCGATGGCCAGAGCGGCTACCAAACCAAGCAACATTGCAATTCGCGTAGATCGCAGAGACATGCCTTCTCCTTTGTTAGGGTGCCGATCTGGGGGAGACGAATTTCACTTTCCCGTAACAGATCTGGATACGCCTTGATTCACACTTCACCCTAACTATGCGCAATGTCCGGGGAATGGATAAGAAGAGATGTTTGATAAGAGGAGAAAAACAGCGAAATTCGGGATAGTTCTATGGATAGAACTATCTACAAGAACAGCAGGGATATCATCGGGGAGGAAAGCTTAACGCGTTATGTGACTTGACGAACGCAAATTTGGTCAAAGATTAGCGATAATAATGGTCAAGAGGACAGAAGCAGGAAGGAGTTTGAGTTACTGATCTACACGAAATTTGCAAATTCGGTTCAAGTATTGAACCAACACAGCTGCATGAGCGAGTGGGGCATCGGCATTGTTAATGTCGCCACTGTCGCCGACGTCATGAAAATATTGGGTCGTACTTTCGAACGCAGTCGTAATGAATTGTTCGAGTAACTCGGGATCGGCTCGATTGGTGAGCATCCACTCATAAGCGACAATGTATATCTTCTGACGAGCTTCGACAATTCCCAGGAGTCGGTCTTTCTTGCCATACTGATGTCCCGCAGGCTTCCCACCACGTTTTTGGCCCTTTCCACAAAAAAGACGAAAAGCAGTCTTGCCGCGAATTACTTTGAGTCCTTGCCAGATGCCTTCCACACTATCGCTGGTTTCATTCGGCATTCCGGGCACGGGAATGCCACCATGCGCCCACATGGGACTGAGCATGCAATAGGGAGGATCGGCATAACTGCTCACGTCGTAGATTACGGCATCGTCGGGGAGGTGTTCGACGTGTCTATGTGGTGCGAAGACGCAAGGAGCGAAAGGTGTTTTTCTTGCCATGACGAATATACCTATGTTTCGCGTTCGATTCGTCATGACGGACACAGCGGAAATCCGGGAGGTTCGGTTGTTTTGGGGTGCTGCAACTCGATGCCGCTTTTGTTTTTGTTTTTGTCTTTGTTTTATTTTGGAGTGCGGCAACTCGATGCCGCTTTGGTAGTTTTTGTTTTTGGTTTTTGTTCTGTTTTGTTTTTGGGCGTCGTCAGTCTCCCACACTCCAGAATCAAATCCGGACAATCATTTACTTCCCGTTCCGAGTGTGCCTACTACTTTTCGACCTCCGCTTTCCGAAGTGTCCGCGTGGCTTTCTTAATTATGTAAGCGGTTTCAGGAGTTTTCGACTCGGTCTCCCATCGATCGCAAACATCGGTGACCCATTCGGGAGCGGTCTTGCTTGCATCGTTAAGCCAGTTCCCGACAGAGTCTCGCACATATTTGGAAGTATCCGACTTGAGCGGTTCCAGAACATCGATGGCTTGGCCAGGATTCTGTTTGAGGGCGGGAATGTGCGCCGTCCAAACCCCACAAGGCCGCGTCGCTTCACTTGCGAAACGGCGAACGTTGGCGTCGGCTTCGTTGGACCATTGCGAGAGAATCATGATTGCTTGTTGTAGGTTCTCGGCGATGTGTCCGCGCAGCGCCATCCACGCGACTTCGCGGACGCCGAAATGTGAGTCGGCGGCAAGAGGTTTGACCGCGGCGAGGCGTTCGGAAAACGTCAATTTCTTGTCGTCTCGAAGGACATATGCCGCCCACGAGCGTAATGTGTCGGTTTTATGTGTCGCTATTTTATGATACCGAGATCGGGTCCCAGAACTATACGCGACCTCAAGAGCGAGAGCCGCGCCGATGGCGTCGAGGACCTTGGGTTGTGTTTTCTTGGTTAACGACTCGATGGCTTGCCGGAGTTTGGGAATGACTTTTTCAAGACCCATCGAAGGAAGGGTGTTTTCGGCTATCTTCAGTTGGTTGATGGCGAGCCACTCGGGCAGGTTGACGGTTTCGATTTCTCCACGGTTGAGCGATTCGAGAATGTCCGCCGGGATGTCGGCAATTCGAGTCGCCCCTTTGCGTTGAGTCATAAATGTATCTTCCTCGAAAGAGAGATATATAGCAGCGATGACAGTCTGCCATAGTTATCCGTTGCTGGATTCGCCAGTGATTTCGCGGAAGAAGGATTCGTCCATTTGGCCGCGTCCGACTTTGCCGTCGTTGAAACATCCAAGTGTCCCGCATTCAATACACCGTACGCCAACGTAGAACCAGAGCACAGCATCCGGAACAGAACTGGCAGATTTCTTTTTTCCGCGAGATCCTGGATGATTCGCGTAACCAGCGAATCCCACGCAAACGTTGACTTGGTCTCCGCTACATGCAGCACAGGCATATGGATCGGGTATCTCTTCGTAGTCGATGGCTTCGTCCCATCCCGAACTGTCGCCGGACCGACTGATGTAAGCAACTTGGCCACAATCCACGCACGTCCGTTGGGTCGAGGACCGAGCCCGGCTGATGCGGAATCGATCCGATTGACAAGAGCATGTCACCGCAAGGAAAGCCGTCGCCGGATAACTATTGGCCCCGGCTGTGTACTCAGCCAAATACGTCTTGATGTCGGATGGTTCCGAACCGGTCCACCATTCGCCGGAATCATCAATTACCATGTGTTGCCCTTTGTAGAATTAATACTGACGAAAATATCGCTTCACGTCGTTGGTTTGGTCACGGGTTGTCCAGTACGTTTCTTGCTCTGGTTCTTGCTTCCGATGGAGGGCATCTCGACCGATCAAACGGAAGAACAAGGCAACCGGTGTGAGAACTCCAAAAAACAAGAGCCCCAACATAATCCGCGAAACTGTCCACCCGATTGGAAATACAATAACCATCCAGCTAACGTAGACGTGTCGCAACAATGACGGAGCGAACACCGAAACGATACCAACAACGCCTGCAAAGACCCCGAACAGAATAGCAAGCAATGCGTTCCCGGAAAATAGAGCTTGCCAAATGGCGAGAAAGGCAAACATTCCGCAGCACAGAAACCCAAACTGACGTAGGAATGTGTTGTCCGGGCGGAACTGTATGTCACTCCAATTCATGTAACTTCCTTCTCGATTATGCAATCTTCGAGGACCAAGACATCGATTCCGGTTGTGAGAAAACACCGCAAAGCATCTTCGGGCGTGCAAACAATGGGCTCGCCCCGAACGTTGAAGCTCGTGTTGACCAACATGGGGCACTGAGCTTTGGCATAGAACGTTGATAGAAGTTGATGAAATTTCGGATTGCGGTTCTCATCAACTGTTTGGAGTCGAGCACTGTAATCAACGTGGGTGATGGCCGGAACGGTCGAACGTGGAATGTGGAGTTGTGACAATGGGTTATCATTTTTCGCGGGTCGATCGTCGGAAGGGTTACGCCGATGTCGTTCGTTGATTGATGCGACGAGTAACATATATGGACTTTCTTGATCCGCTGGAAAATCGAACCACTCGTGCGCATGATCGGCGAGAACTGCGGGAGCAAAGGGACGGAAGCTCTCGCGGAATTTGACGTCATGGTTGATCCTATGTTGCATGTCCTCGCGGCGCGGGTCTGCAAGAATGCTGCGGTTGCCGAGTGCCCGTGGTCCAAATTCCATTCGGCCTTGAAACCACCCTATGATTTTGCCTTGTATGAGGAAATCACTCACCACGTTCGCCAACTCCGTGAACCGTGGGATATGTCGATAGGAAATTCCTTGTTGGTTCAGCAACTCGCGAACCTCGTTCGAAGAAAACGCGGGGCCGAGAAGACTTCCGTTTTGTGAGTCGAAGGGACCGATTTTCCTGGGGTGGTTCAGGAGTTGATGCCAGACGAACAGTGCAGCACCGAGCGAGCCTCCGGCGTCACCAGCAGCGGGCTGAATCCAAATGCGTTCGAATGGCCCTTCGCGGAGCAAGCGACTGTTGACCACACAATTCAAAGCTACTCCGCCCGCCATCACCAAGTTTTTCATCCCTGTGTTCTGAAAGATCGTATGCCCCATCTTCAACACGATCTCTTCGGTCACTCGTTGGATGCTCGCGGCAAGGTCCATGTGTCTGCGGGTGATCTCCGATTCCGGGCGTCTCGGAGGGCCTCCAAATAATTCTGCGAATCGGTTGTTTGTCATCGTGAAGCCCTGACAGTAGTTGAAGTATTTCATGTTGAGGCGAAAACTACCATCGGTTTTGATGTCTACGAGTTGCTGACGAATGACGTCGGCGTATGTTGGTTCTCCATACGGTGCCAGACCCATCAATTTATATTCTCCACTATTCACTTCGAACCCACAGTAATATGTGAATGCGGAATAGAGTAATCCAAGTGAGTGTGGAAATGCGAGTTGGTGAGTGAGTTCGATTCGATTGCCGCGTCCAATACCATATGTCCCCGTGCTCCACTCACCAACTCCGTCTAATGTGAGAATGGCGACTTCTTCAAATGGTGACGGAAAGAACGCGCTGGCAGCGTGACTTTCGTGGTGTTCGAGAAAGACGATCGGGATTTGCTTTGGGAGCTTGAGAGATTTTCGAAGGAGTCGTCGTGTAAAGAGTTTTTCTTTGAGCCAAAGTGGAAGGGCTCGGCAAAAACTCAGAAATCCCTGCGGCGCATAACTCAGATATGTTTCGAGTAATCGCTCGAATTTCGTGAGTGGCTTTTCGTAGAAGACGATGTAGTCGAGGTCCTCGACTGCGAGCTTGGCTTCGGTAAGGCAATAGTCGATGGCCTGGGTCGGAAATGCGGCGTCGTGCTTGATTCGAGAGAAACGTTCTTCCTGGGCTGCGGCGATAAGCTGGCCATCGACGAGCAGCGTGGCCGCGCTGTCGTGATACCATGCCGATATCCCAAGGATGGCGGTCAAGGGGACTCCTGGTGTGAATGTTCGGAAGTTGGTATTTGAAGTTGGCCTGCAGCCAACAACAGATTTCCCGGCGGAAAGAACGTCGTCTCCGTACCTGGGGCGTTGCCCCAGGTACGTTGAATTTGGCCTTCGGCCAAGAAAAACAAGAGAAACAAAGACGCCGACAAACCCACCGTTATCCGATACTTTACTCCAGCAGTCGCCAAACTCAATGTTGGAACGAAGGTTCTTGGATACTCAAGCGTTGGCTCAGTTTGGGTTCAACCACACATTTTCGGGCGGCGACAACATACGCTTGGTCGGCGTAGGAATGTTGATGTTCGATGCCGTCGAAGCCGGTTCGTTCTAGCCGAGAGACGATGTCTTCGATGGGCAGGAAGTGGAAGCGGCCTCGGCTGGCTTCGCGTTTGAGCCACCGTCCGTAGGACTGCATTTTCAATCCGTTGATCAAGAGTCTGCCGGGTTTGGACATTCGGAATCCGCTGCCCAGAGATTTCCAAAAGATGCGCCAGAAACTGGGGTTCGGGACTGTCACCGAGAACACCAGACGTCCACCCGGTTTGAGGATTCGGAATAACTCGGCGAAGACGCGGTTATAACCCTCGTCGGTGTATTCGCCCGTTGTTTCGTCTCGCGACTCGGCGTAGCAAATCGAGAGTCCGGAAACGACCCCGTCGAAACTGTCGGTTTCGAAGAGGGGAAGCCCGTGGCTGAAATCACGACAAACGAAACGAATCTGTTCCTCGCGAGGTGGTGGCGATAATTTCGTTTGTAGTTTCTTGATCATCGTTTCGTTGGCTGCGGCGCAGTCCATGGCCACGATCTCGGCCAACGCTCCGTTTCCGACTTCCCACAAACGTGCTGTTAGTTGTCCGCCACCGCAACCGAGGTCGAGCCAACGTTGGCCCGGTTCGGGATCGAGCCATTTCGTAGTGTCGTCGAGTAGTTGTTGGTATGGTCGAGATTTGTGCTGGTCCCAAAAGGTACGCGCACAAGAGTCTGCGAACCAATAATTGGTGTCGTCCATGATACACTCCAATCCTTTCGAGTTTTGTTGAGACCATCGCGGGTCGCGACTCAGGAAGAGTCGCCATTCGCGGGGGTGGTCAGATCAATTAGTGTCGTATTTGAGAAAGTTGCTTCTCGCTCCGCGAAAAAGCAACTTTCCGAATCACACCAACACACGACACTTGTTTCTCCGTCCGCCCGAGCGAAAACCGACAATTCCCCGGTGGGAAATATGGCTTCCTACGAGACCGTCTGAAAAGTTTCTGGACACACATATGGTTCTTCTTCGATGAGTTCGCTCAGTTCGTCGGCGACTTCCGTGCGTAGGATTTGTTCCATCCGGACGAGGGCTCGGGCGACCGTGGAACCATCCATGACGCGATGATCATAAATGATTCGGACGTCCACCGAACCGTCGGGGTGGATCACTCCGTAGTTCAGTGTCGAAGTGAGCGGGGACAGCGGATGCAGCGAAGACGCTCCGAGGCCAGAGTAAACGCTCACCCCAAACGTGCCCATTCGGGTGGCTCGTTTCTTGCCACTCGAATTCAGACCGAGCCACCACATCCACCTCCGCAAGAACCGAGGCAAACGACTGATCTTGAGCGCACGGCGGAATAGCCCAATGCTCTCGCCCGGCGCCGTTTTGTACCTGCGTAGGTGGTCATCGAGCTGCCGCAAGGGCTGATCCTCGGGCGAACGCAGATGCGAGAAGAATACGGCGTTTTCGTCGCAATACGTTCGTTCGACGGCCACCGAGGCTATGCTCGTCGGGTGTTCGTAGATGTGGTCCGTCGGCCACGGCATGTACGCTCGACGAAGTTGTGGAAACTCCAATGCCGTCAGGGCGTACGCCTTGGTGAAAATCGAACACCAACTCATACGTGGGTCGAGTTGGGTGCGGAGTCGTTGGACTTTGGAAACGTTGATGACTCGCTGCACGGGGATCGACGGAATTTTCTTCGCAAAGTGTAACAAGTCGCCGACGAGACGGCGCGGCAACGAAACGGGCAGAGTTCGCCCTTGTTTTGCAGACATATCGCTCCCTCCTTGGATGCGGGTGCTTGCCTGCTTATACTCCCTTCGCAGTTTTGTGACAAGCTGTCATTTGGAGGGGGCACGAAAAGATGCCACAACCTCCTGAAACTGGAAGTCTACAGCGGTTCACGTGTTTACAAGCCTGAAGCGCGAGCGAAGGCGCTGTCTTTGTCCTTCGCTCGCGCTTCAGGCTTGTAACCAAACCCGAACTCCAATATTCAGAGGTTGACTCTCTCGCCTTCTTCCTTTCACTCCTGTGATTCCTCGGCGTTCTGATTACAATAACCGTAAAGCAACAGAGGATGATTTCATGATACGCAATTTAATATTGGGGACTGCCGGGCACATCGACCACGGAAAGACCTCGCTTGTGAAAGCGTTGACGGGTGTGGACTGCGACCGGTTGCCCGAAGAACGAACTCGCAAAATTACCATCGATATCGGTTTCGCGACGTTGGTGTTGGGCGATTACCAGCTGGGCATCGTGGATGTGCCGGGACACGAACGATTCGTAAAAAATATGCTCGCCGGAGCGACCGGAATCGATCTGGCGATGCTGGTCGTTGCCGCGGACGATTCGGTCATGCCGCAGACTCGCGAGCACCTGGAGATCCTGCAATTACTTGGGTTACGGCATGGGTTGATTGCTCTGACGAAATCCGACATGGTCGACGAAACGTCTCTCGAAGTCGCCGAGCTTGAAGTTCGGGAGTTGGTCGAGGGCACGTTTCTCGAAGACGCACCAATCGTGCCGACGTCGGCACACACCGGGGCAGGGCTCGACGAACTGAAAAAACGCATCGCCGAGATCTGTCAAAAAGTCGAGCAACGAACGGAGCAAGAATGGTTCCGAATCGCGATCGATCGTTCGTTCGTGGTGCAAGGTCATGGAACGATCGTGACGGGCTCGGTGACGAGCGGCAGTCTGCGAGTTGGGGACGAAGTCGAATGGCTACCGCGAGGCGAGATTGTCCGCGTTCGGTCGTTGCAAAATCACGACAACGCCGTCGACGAAGTCCATCGCCATGTAGAGCGAGCCCTCGTGCTCGCCGAAGTCGCGCAGGGTGACCGCGCCCTTGTGTGTGAACGCGTTGAGCGCCTTCGCCTCGCGCAGGAAGCGAGCGCGGAACTCCTC
>CAYYUU010000099.1:8014-12350 GCA_964474955.1 uncultured Alcaligenaceae bacterium
TCGGGCAGGCGCTGACCTCGATGCCCCGTGGCCCGATCAACCTGGCGGGCGTCCGACACGAAGATGGCATCCGCGGCCAAGAACTCGCGACGCCCGGATACTTGAAGCCCTCGCGGGTCAAGACCGTGCGGCTACACTGTCTCAAAACGAACAAAAAGCCGATCAAACATCGGGCCTCGATCCGGTTGCACGTGGGGACAGCGGAAACCCTCGGTGTCGTGTCGTTGCTCGAGAGCGACACCATTCAACCAGGCGAATGGGGACTCGCGCAACTCTTCCTGGAAGAACCGACGACGTCCGTCTGGGGACAGCCGTTTGTCTTACGCGACCCGTCGGCCACGATCACTTTGGGGGGTGGTCAAGTCCTCCAACCCGTGGGCAAGAAGATTCGCCGCCGACACCTCGAACTGCAAGAAAAGATAGAACGGCTCTGGGATTCCGACGACGAAACGCGAGCCCTCACGGTGGCATGGTTTGCAAACTTCTCGGGCTTGTCGAGCAAGGATTTGGTTCGTGAAGCCAACATCTCGCCGAGCACGCTGACGGCTCTCGTGGACCAATTGAAAGATCGGGGAGACCTCTGTGAGTTGTCGTTGGGCGGCACGAAAACGACATTGCTACATCGCGAGACCCTCGACCAGCTCGAAGATCGAATCACCAAACTGTTGGCGGGGCTGCACGAGCAGTTCCCGTTGATGACGTACCAGGATCGCCAGCGCGTTCAATCACAGCTCGATTACATCGGTGACGAACAACTCGTGCAGACCGTTGTGAGTCGGATGATTGACGAGAAAAAGTTGGTCGGCAACTGGAAGCGGATCGCGCTCGCGGATCACAAGCCGCAATTGAGCAATAACCAGCGAAAACTCAAGGCTCGCATGATCGAAGCCTACAAAGCCGCCGAATTCCAGCCGCCCGATCCGTCCGAATTCAACGACATGCCCGGGAGCAATCCCAAAGTCATCAGCGATTTGTATGAGGTTCTCGTCGCCGAAGGATTCCTGGTCCACGTCACAGATGACATCTATCTCGACACGGACGCCGACAACAGCATGCGAGAAAAAGTAACCGAAGCGATGGCAGGCGGGAACGGCTTGACCGTTGCGGAGATTCGCGACTTGCTCGGCACGACACGCAAATTTGCAGTTCCGATCTGCGAATACTTGGACCAAGTTGGGGTCACGCGACGCGATGGCGACCTCCGGCATTTGGCAACCGAGGAAGCGAAAGTCTCGTGAAGGTGTTATGAGAGGCGGCCTCCCTCGTCCCATCGTTGGGATGTTCTTGCGTCCGCCTCCGTAAAATCGCGTTGCATTCGCGAGATACATGTGGGATCATCGAATTTTACGAAATATACTTAACTGATCAACAACTCATCGCACTCGAAAAACGTCCAGCCATAGGAGCGTGAGTAATATGATGCGACCAATCTTGGTGGCTTTTGTGGTTTTGTCTTTGTCCCTGACCTTCCAAGCCTCCGCTCCGGCTCAAGAATCGAAGCAGACCAAACCTCAAGAAAAGCCAAAGAAGGAAACTCCGAAGGAAGATCCCGATGCCAAGCCGTTGGTCATCAAGGGAGAGGTGACTTTCGGGGTTCGCGATTACAAGATGAAGGCGGGACGAATTTACACAATTCGAGTCAAGAGTAAGAGTTTCCGCCCCATCCTGGCGGTCTACGACGGGACTCGCCAGGTGGCTTACATTAATGCACCCGGCGGCACAGGGAACTACTACGCGACTCTGGCCATGACTCCGACTCGCGACACGACGTACAAAATTATAGTCGCACAAAACTACTCCTCGACGATCCCCAAAGGAGGGATGAAATACTCGGTCGATATTACTTCTGTCGTCCCGACAATTGTGTTGAACAAGAGTGAGACATTCAAGACGAACGATCCGGTCCACCCAAGGAGTCGTGGATATTATAAAACGTACGCACTGAAACTCAAACGAGGTCATCCTTATCAGATGACCCAGGCGAGTCAGACGCTCAGTTGTTATTTATTTCTTGAGAATTCCAAGGGTCAGATCATTTCCTATGGACGAACGGTCAACGGGCGGAATTCTCAGATTAACTACACACCATCGGCAGACGGGACCTATCGACTCATCGCGTCCGAACGATTTCGACGCAGGACAGGTTCGTTCACGGTCCAGGTCTTGGACTTGACGAAAACGAAGAAATAGCCCGTGGCCGCAGCGGCAACTCCAATACAAACTACTTCCTGATTCTTACGAGGTTCGAGATGCGACCACGAAATTTTCCGCTCTTTGCTGGTTTGGTCGTGGCCTTGCTCGTGGCCGGAATTCCCTCCCTCCGAGCCCAAGAAGGCCCCAAAAAGAAGGCCGAGCCTAAGGCCGACAAGCTCCATTATGAGGGCCAACTCAAGATCGGCCTTCACACTCTGAAACTCAAAGAAGGCCGTTGTTACACGATCCAAACGACGACCGAACGATTCTATCCGGTGATCCGGATGCTCGACGGGAATCGAACGGTCAATGTGAACTATCGTTCGCGGAGTTATGGACGGAAACGTGTTTATTCGTTTCAGGTCATTCCGCCAGAGACCAAAGAATATAAATTGCTCGTCGCGATGAGTGGTTATCCGGGTAACCCTCAGACGACCAAATATCCGTATGAAATTCGCGTAACGTCGACGAAACCGTTGCTAGCTGTGCAAGAACGGCTCGACCAGAGTGACCCGGTTCATCCCTCGACCAATGGATATTGTAAGGCGTATGAATTTCCATTGGAGAAGGGATATGCGTATCGAATGGTGGTTTCGAGTACGCAGATGAATCCTGCAGTATATTTGGAAGACGCCGATGGCAAGACTCTCTCGCAGGGCCCGAACTACGGAAACTACTCCTACGTTCAATTCACTCCCAAGACGTCCGGCAAGTACCGCATGGTGGCTTCGTCCTACGGAAAACGTTATGGTTATTATACTGTGATGCTCACGAAACTTGCTCCGGCGAGCTTTATCTTCAATGCGAATGGAAAGATCACGGCCAAGGACAAAATGTATCGCTATCGCAATGCGCCCTACAAGAGCCACAAAGTAAAGCTCAAGGCGGGAAAAAGCTATCAAATCGAAATGCAGTCAAAGAACATGACGCCGTACTTGTATCTGGAAGATAGTAACGGCAGATTGATCAGTTCCGGTGGTCGCCGGTTTGGACTCCAAGTGCAACTCACCTTTACTGCCCCGCAGACCGGAGAGTATAAGATTATTGCGACGACCAATCGCGGGCAGACGGGACAATACTCCGTGAGTGTGCAACGAGGGGTATTCAACATGAACTCTGTGGCCCCGCCTGTGATCTTGCCCCCGGCCAATGATCCGAACCAACCCATTGCTCAACCTCGTTTTCCAAGACGTCCTGGGATTGCTCCCGGTGGATTCGGTGGTGCGCCTGTGCCAAAAGCTCGACCAAGAATTAATGCAAGAATCTTGAAAGAACTCCAACAACGGCGTAGAGCACAGGAAAAGTAAATACGCTCGGAAGTTTGAAAAGTCCAATGACCCACACCAATCTCAAAAGGGCAGTTCGTTTGAACTGCCCACATTCGAACCGCAAGGAAACTCTTATGTCTCAACGGTTCCTTTTGGCAGTTTTTGGTTTCTCGATTGGCTTCGGTCTCGCCATCAGCCCCTCTGTTCATGCTCAAAAAACCAAGCCAGCGAAGAAGGCCAAAAAGTCTTCCGGTCCGGTGCTCGCGGCGAACGAAGAGTTGAAGAATTCCGATTTGATATATGAAGGGTCGCGTGGCTACTACAAGGACTACCTTGTGGAATTGAAAAAGGGCAAAAAGTACATCATCTCGCAAACTGCCACACGGTTCTCTCCGATGTTGTTCTTGGAAAATCTCGCCGGGAAAGTGATCCAACAAGGTTACAACTACTCGCGAAGTTCGAGGATACTCTACGTCCCTTCGAAGACAGCCAAGTACCTCATCGTGGCGACGAGTCGCGGTCGCGCATACGGATCGTTTTCGATTTCGGTCCAGGAATACGAAGCTCCGAAAGTCATCTACTCGAAAAATGGAACCATCCGCCGGACGGACCCGCAGTATGCCCGACGCCGTGGGAGACATTACCAGATTCATGAGGTGAAGTTTACGGCCGGTCAGACATATACTATCAACATGACTTCAGCGTACGATAACTATCTGTATTTGGAAGATGCCAAGAAACAATTGCTCCGAAGTGACGATGACGGGGGCACAGGACGAAACGCACGCATCGTCTTCACTGCTCCGAAAACGGGAACGTTCCGAATCATCACGACCACATACAGCAGTGGTCAAACCGGAGCGTATCAACTCCAA
>CAYYUU010000100.1:0-12299 GCA_964474955.1 uncultured Alcaligenaceae bacterium
CAGAATCTCGACTACGACCAGGGATTTTCCTTTTGGGACGTCTTTGCGTTTCGTTTTGATCGGAAGCGTCAGAGGTTTCGTGTTTCCGAGTTTGGCCGCCTTTCCTTCCTTGGCGATGCCGACTCGCCAGGAGAGCCCCTTCGGCATCTCGACTTTCGGCTTGTAGAGCGTTCGTAAATCGACTTGGATCGTCGCATTTTTGGCGCCCACGAGACGAGGCATCACGGACACCATGACGGCATCGGCCCACCTTTGTGCGTCGCTCGGCTTTTCGTTGAGTAGCGCGTAGCGAGTCTTGTCGAGATTTCTCGCGGCCTCTGGAAAGTCGCCCATCACGAAGGACGTGAAGACGGAAATGAGTGGCGTGAACGCTCGTTTCTTCGCTGCCTCGTCGGCGTGTTTGGCCCAGGCATCTTCGGTCCGTTGGAGTCGCTGTCCGAGTTCGTACCGCAGCGATTGCGCGTTGGCGAGTGTCGGCAAGCATGCTCCAATCCCGACGAGCAATAGGATTCGGATTCTCATTGGCGAAGGGCTCCGCATTCTGGGGAGATATCGACGGAAAAATCGGTAGAATTCGAGACTGCAACAGTGCGAGACTATCTGGTATAACAGGGAATATAGTTCAAAAACAACTCGCATCACTGAGGTGACTCGTGCTTCGAACAACTCGCGTCTTGTGCGTTCTGGGATTCGTGCTGCTGATGGCCACCCCGGCATATGGATTTAACGGCTTCTTTCGGGGGCTGTTTGGACGGACGGCGGGTTCGTCGCCTGTCACTTCGTATTACTACCCGGCCACGTCGTACTATTACTATCCAGCCACGTCGTATTATTATTACCCAGCCACGTCGTACTATGTTCCATCGTATTACTACACGCCCACGGTCGTGACGGAATCCATCCCGATCGTTCCGACGGTCCCGACCATCGTTTGTCCTTCGACCGAAACGGTCGAGCCACAAACGTACGCCCAACCCGTTCCGGCAGGCCCACGACCGTCTCGAATCATCCAACCGCCAAAAACCGAGACCGGAAAGGACAATCCGAACATCCGAGTTCAGGAAACGAACGAACGCTATTATCGCGGCTCGCCGATCTCGACGCAGGCGGACACGATTCGTGTCGGCTTCTGGAACACAACGAACCGAACGGTCGTCTTGCGTGTCGATGGAATCACTCGCACGATCCGCGGCAAGGGCGGAGCCACACTGGACTTGCCGCGTTCTTTCACTTGGCAAATCGACCAGGAACCCGCGGAGACGGAAACTCTCAGCTCAAATCGGCGAAGCTACGAAATCTTTATTCGGTGACGGGTGCGTGTTTGGGATTTCAAAAAACGCTCGCCGCCGACGTCTCCAAAGAAAACCCGATGGATGCCTTGTCGATCGCAAGCCGATTCGCCATAATATTCGTTTTGATCCGCAGGCGTTGGCACGAGCCACCTTGCGGAACATTTCCGATACGGCTCTGTTGCAACGAGAACAGTCATGCATATTCGAAAAGGCGACATGGTAATGGTCATGGTCGGCGATGACCAAGGCACGACCGCCCGCGTCTTGAACGTTTTGCCGAAGAAGGGCAAGATCATCGTCGAAGGCGTCAATCAGGTTTACAAACACTTGCGACCAAGTCGGCAAAATCCGCAAGGCGGACGGCTTTCGAAGGAAATGCCCATCGACGCCTCGAACGTGATGTTGATCGACCCCCAAACCGGGCAACCGACTCGCGTCGGAGTTCGGTACCTGCCCGACGGAAGCAAGGAGCGCTATTCCAAAAAGAGCGGAGCCAGCATGGGCGTGGTCGCGCCTGCCCGAACTGCCCACGTCGGCAAAGCCGAGTAGTCTTCCACTGCTTTGCTTGTCAGGTGGTTTTCCACCAACGCGATGCGCGAGCGAGGTACTCAGACACCAACCCGATGCGCGAGCGAGGGACTCTGACACCTACCCGACGCGCGAGCGAGGGACAAAAGCGAAGCGGGAAAAACTGCTCCAGGCCTTTTTTGTAAGCCATAAATGCTGAGAGGCGAAAGCCCACTATTTTCACTCGCCGGAGCCGGGCGATGGCCAAAGTCAACCACCTGGTCCTGATCCAATTCAAGGACGGCACTTCGGAAGAAACCATCGCCGAATGCTTCCGCGCCCTAGCTGAGTTACGACAATCGATTCCGGGCATCGAGCATTTCTCGGGCGGTCCCTACGCGAGCCCGGAAGGCCTGAACAAACTATTCACCCACGCCTTTCTCATGACGTTCCAGACTCCCGAAGCTCGCAACACCTACCTCCCACATCCCGAACACGAACGAGTCAAAGAGTTTGTGCTTCCTTACGTCGCAGACGTCGTCGCTTTCGATTACGAATTGAGTGAGTGAGATCGAATCGTTTGGTCTGGGTCGCGTAAGTACACGCAGTTAGCGCTCTCTCCCTGAAAATCTCAGGCGAGTCCCTCGGGCGGAGCGTTTGTTCGCCCGCGGACTGTTCTCAGGGGGGAAACTTCCAGCGTTTCGATTCCGCGACTCGTTCCTACGAGAAAAAGCAAGCCACAGACATTGGTAAGAGGCCAATGTCTGTGGCTTGCTTTTTCTCACAATTGCCCCTTCGCCTCACCGGCAGGATCTATCAATACCAGTACCTAGCTCTCCGGAGGGTCTCGTAGTCCCAGGGAAGTCGGAAACTCGGAGTTCCGCTCCACTCAAAGTCGACGGTGAAGTCTTGGAATTCGCGAATGTATCGACGTTTGGCCGAAGACCAAACATCGCGGTAGTACTTGACGAATCGATCTCGCCCTTGCTGGCCGTATAGTAAATCTCGGCTATTGTCGTCACCTCCATCGAGATAGTCGTCGTCCTGATTCCCTTTCAGGGTGTCCCGACCCCACCCGCCATAAAGACTGTCGCGTCCGTATCCGCCTTCGAGGGAATCGTTCCCGTTATAGCCATATAATCGGTCGTTGTGATTTCCTCCATAGAGCGTATCGTTGCCAGAGTCGCCATACAACCAATCGTTCCCGCCATGACCGTAGAGGACGTTATGTCCCTGATGCCCATAGAGGTAATCGACTCCCTCACTGCCGTGCAACGTGTCATTCCCGTCGCCTCCATAGAGGTGGTTTGTGACCCATTCTTGCACCAGTGCAGTCGCAGAATGGGCATACAACGAGTCGGGGCCACCTTCTCCGTAGAGATAATCCGTCCCTGTGCCTCCGAAGATCGTGTCCGCACCATCCCGACCATGAATCCTGTCGTTGTCCCATACACCATGCAGCACATCATCAAAAGGTGATCCGATCAGGGTATCCATACCCGCACCACCATAGAGAGTGACCGGAAGGGAAGACCCCGAGGCATCGAAATAGTTGTTTCCATCCAAACCGCCTAACGTAACGGCTTCGAAGTTCAACAGCGTGTCCGTGCCGACCCCGACGAGGAGACCAGTCCTGAGGGTGAGGTTCGTGTCGGCAGCTTGATACAACTCGTCGTGATCTGCACCTCCATCGAGAACGTCGTTCCCGAGGTTGCCGGTCAGTGTGTCGTCCCCGGACTCTCCTCGTAACAAGTCATTTCCGCCGCCTCCCTCAAGGGTGTCATTCCCCGAGCCACCAAGGAGCGTCGCGTCCCCGGAACCAGCCACGAGTTTATCATTTCCCGCCCCTCCTGCGAGGGTGATTTCCCCACTGAAGTTGGCTTGTCGGATAATGTTATAGGACGCATAGATTCGGTCGTTCTGGTCCCCCCCCGTGAGGTGGGCGGATTCAATGCTGTCCAATTCGTCGGAGACAGATCCGAACTCTTCGGTTCTCTCGAAGTACGTGTCGTCCAGGTACGCGAAGCCATCCACGGTTTCCACGAGGGTATCGTATCCACTGCCTCCGTGGATGGTGTCCGCCCGGTTGCCTGCGGTCAGGAAGTCGTCGCCATCCCCCCCGTAGAGGACGTCAACCCCGACGCCGGAATTGAGCGTGTCGGCACCACTACCGCCGATGAGCGTCGCACTGTTTTGCAAACTTTCTGCATTCAAGACGTCGTTACCTGCTCCACCATCGACTTCGATGGCCATGCCTCCGAACTCCCCGAAGTTGAGCGTCAGCGTGTCAGCCCCTCCAAGGCCAAGGACACCGGCGGCTTCGACCTCCAGGCGACTCACGAGAGTGCGTCGTTGTCCGATAGTCGCATACACGTCGTAGTAGCGATCGACTTCCAGGATGAGTTCCTCGGCAGCCTCGGTACCGTAGACAAGGTAGGTGTCTTCGCCGCGACCTCCGACGACGGTGTCGTCGTTGCCATCCGTCCCCAAGTGATTCATCCTGTGATCGTAGATACGATCGTCACCATCGCGTCCGTAGAGGAAGTCGATGTAGGGACTTGCGTGAAGGTGATCGGCATCATCCCCTCCCACAAGAATGTCGACGCTCATTCCATTCTCTAGCTGGACGTCGTCGACCTGCAACTCCACGTGTCGAAGTCGATTCGCCAGGTCTATCCGCTCGGAACTACCTTCTGGGACGTTCACGAGGCGCCGAGACAACTCGGCTTTCTCGGCAAGAAGAATCGCACGACGCTGGTCGACGCCCTCGACGTCGACACTATCGGAGGGTTCGAACCAGGCCCAGATCTCGTCACTGCCAGCCCCACCATCTAGGTCATCGCGTCCCCAACCACCGACCAGCGTGTCGGGACCTTCACCCCCATCAATCACGTCGTTGAGATCGCCACCTCGTAGAAGGTCCGCGCCTCCTTCGCCTTCGAGGTGATCTCGACCAGGACCGCCGATCAACGTGTCGTCGTTCGAACCGCCATACAAGAGGTCGCCAAATATGTCACTTCCAGACTCGAGACGGTCGCGACCGGAACCACCCTCCAAAACGTCTCGTCCCTTTCCACCATGGATTACGTCGTCTCCTGGGCCACCGAAGAGATGATCATTGCCGTCACTCCCGAGAATGGTGTCTGCACCAGCGCCACCATCTATCTCGAGGCGTCGGAGGGGCAGATGTCCCTCGGCTTCGATTCGGTCCGAACCACCCAGGCCACTGACGAGGTAAAATTCGACGTCGGAGGTCAATCGGTGCCGCACGGTCATGCCCGCACTCGACACTTCCACGGCGTCCGAAGTGCCGACGATCGAGATGTTGTCTGGCCCCTCGGTGCCAATCACTTCCATCGTGTCGTGGCCATTGCCTCCGAAAACGAGGTCCGGGGAAGAGCCATCACGGCCGACCGATGCCTGTATCCAATCACTCCCGTCGGAGCCGTAGATCGTGTCTTCTCCGGTCCCTCCAACTACGGTGTCATTACCCCCCTTGGCTTCGATGAGGTCGTTCCCGGCACCGCCATAAATTCGATCGTCTGCTTCGCTCCCTCGAAGAGTATCGTTTCCTGCGCCGCCATCGATCGTCAACAAGCTGGTCGGGGTCGAAAGAATATTGACGACATCATTACCCGTCCCACCAGCAATGTCGATGTCTGCGGCGACGTCGTCGTAGATCTTGAACGTGATGGTGTCATTTCCTCCGAGTCCATCGATTTCGATGGAACTCAGATACCGGTGGTAAAAAGCACCTTGGTAGTCCCAGCGTCTGGCAACAGCGTCCCACAGGTAGCTGTAAACATACCCTCCGTAAGTTTGGACCCACAGGTAATCATCTCCAGCCGTCCCCACGGCTCGATTGCGGGTCGATGAGTTGTTCACGAGGAAGTAGTGGTGCGGGAGGTCGTAAACCTGATCATGTCCGCCTCGCCCATAGAATTCGTCGTGGAACGGGCTCCCGTAGAGGGTATCGTTGTCCCCGCCTCCAACGAGGACATCGATTTCCACACTCTGGGCTTCGTTCAAGTCGTCAAGCTGCATGGCCAGCTGGCGAATCCTGTCAGGCAACTCCTCGAAGTCCTGTTGCTCTTGGTAGGTTCGGGAAAGGGGTGGGATGCCGGAGATCTCAGCGAATCGATTTTCGAGGGCAGTCTTTTCCTGCGCGAGCGAGGTACGGCGTGCCTCCAAGTCCTCCCAGTCGACGTCCAATTGTCCTTCTTGCCACGCCCAAATCACGTCGTTCCCTTCTCCGCCGTCGAGGTCGTCACGGCCCCAACCACCGACAATCGTATCCCTGTCCGGTCCACCATCGATGACGTCCGCCATGTCCCCCCCGAAGATGAAATCGTCTCCTTCCCCACCTTCGAGGTGGTCGATGCCCTCGCCACCGAAGATGGTATCGGCCCCTTCATTTCCATAGATCAATGATCCGTAGATGCTGTTTCCAGCGTAGAGAACGTCTCCTTCGGAACCTCCCTCCAGGACGTCGCGACCTCCGCCCCCATTCAAGGTGTCGCCTTCGTCCTCGGCCCGGAGGACGTCCGTTCCGCCTCCGCCAGAAATGGAGTCTCTCCCAGGTCCACCAACGAGGAGATCTTCCCCGTCCCGACCCTTGAGCGTATCATCCCCGAGGCCGCCATAGATTTCGTCCTCACCGTTGCTTCCGACGAGGCTATCGTTGCCCGCACCTCCATCGAGTATCAACTTGTACACTGTGAGAGTGTCTGCGGCTTCGATGGTGTCGTTCCCGCCAAGACCACTAATCCGAATCGACTCGATGTCGGAACCCAAACCAAACTGTATCGTCGAGAGTGCTTCCTCGGTCTCAAAGCTGAGGCGGTTTGCCTGGAACAACCCAGGAGAGATTTCCTCAATACGAAGGTACTCGTCGAGATCACTCCCCATGATCTCGATGACGTCGTCCTCCGACCCTCCTCGCAGAACATCCAGGCCGTTGCCTTCGTCCCTGGCGATCGAGTATTGGATTCGGTCGTCATCAGGACCACCATGGACGATGTCTGTCCCCAGACCTCCATGGAGTTGATCCTCACCGGGGCCACCATACAGTTCGTCACTACCCCGACCACCAATCAGACTGTCCCCATCGCCACCTCCATGAAGCTCGTCATTGCCCCCTTCACCGTTGAGGGTGTCCGCCCCTGTGCCTCCTTCCAGCAGATCGTTTCCTCGACCTCCCTGGAGCAGATCGTTCTCACTGCCTCCCTGGAGCAGATCGGAGCCGACATCTCCTACCAATGTGTCGGCACCAGCGTCACCCTGGAGGAAGTCATCACCAAGGCCGCCATGGAGGCTGTCGTTCTGATCACCACCAAGCAACGTGTCGGCTCCATCCTCTCCCAGGAGAGTGTCTTCTCCCATGGAGCCACTCAGCCAGTCGTTGCCCGGTCCACCTCGGAGTTCGTCCCTTTCATTCCCTCCATAGAGTTCGTCGTTCCCTTCGCCACCTCGCAAGGTGTCCCGGCCAAGACCACCTGTCAAGATGTCGTCCCCGAGTCCACCATACAGCTTGATTCCTTGGTCCCCAGCCAGGAGCTGATCGTTCCCAGCGTCGCCGTAAAGTGTTGCCCGACCACCGCCAGCCTGCAAATAGTCATCGCCGGGGCCACCATGCAGTTCCACGCCAATGGTAACGGACGGATCAATGATGATCCGATCATCTCCCACTCCCCCGTGTGCGACGATCTTGGTGACGCCGCTGCGGTCCACTTGCTGGTCATGCGCCTCTCCGTTCGCGTAAAAGGTCACTATGAGGTCAGTGTCCGTCTGTTTGATTCGGAAATGCTCGTCCCCGTCGGCGGTATCGACGTGAAGTCGCTTGGTCGAATCAACGCCGGAGTGCAAGTGGAGCACGCCATCCTCCACGGATGCCAGTATCGGTTTCGGCTCTTGTTTCGACGAGAAACTCCAGATTGGCACCTTAGCAAAATTCTTTCGCCACGTTTTGCTGAATGGCCCCCAGCCGACCTTCAAAAATGCAGACAGCTCCGCGGCTAATTCACCTTCGATGTCAAAGATTCGACCAAGGATACCATCGCCTTTGAGCTGGCTGAAGATTTCGGGGAGGTTCACTTTCCCGTCGTTGTTGGGGTCGTTGAGGTCCAACGTCAAAGACGCCGTCAACCCTCCCCCAACTCCCGCCGAGGCGATGATGGCGTCCAGGACACCGTAAGCTTTCAGGCCGCCATAAAATTCCAGTTCGGGTACGTCCCTGGTGCCATCCGGAGTCTGCGCGACGTCGCGCACGTAGAACCCATTAGCTATCAGGTCCCAGTCCTCGTAGCCAGCCTGGGCAAATTGTCGGAAACCGGAGGTGTCGAACCCGAACCCGAGGTCGGCTTTGAGTCCCACGTTCCCTTCCAGGTCCACCGAAAGCCCCGGGAAGATTTTGAACGAATAGACACCACCTGCCTCCCACTGGATTTTGGGGAGGTCGTAGGATACGAGTCTGATGTCCTTTCAGAACAGCAATCAAAAGGCCTGGCTGGGATCTTCGAACAAGGGAATCGAGAAACCGCTTTCGTTTTTCAAGTCGTCAATCTTATCGTTCTCGGGTCCATCGTTTCCAGAGAGGCTTTCCCACTCCGGTTCGCCGTTCTGGTTCAGGGACAAACTGCCGAGTTGGATCGAAACCTGGTCGTAATTGTTGTCACTATTGTTCAGTCGTGACTCGAGGCCCAGAATCGTATCCAAAGCGTTTCCGAAGGCCTCGATGGATGCCGCCGTACCGGCCTTCACCTCAAAGAATTCCTCGGCGAGATCCAACAGTGAGATGTCCCCCACCACCTTGGAGATACCTGGGATTGGATTCCGCAGTGCATCCACGATGGGCCGAATGGGTCGGACCACGTCATGTAGTTTCTGGGCGACGGGACTGATCACCTGACTGATCAGGTCACCGAGTTCGAGTTGTGCATTGCGGAATGCAATGTCCAGAGGGGGGGTATTGTCTTCCGGATTCGAATCCCACTCGAAATGGAACTCGGTCTCCAGGGACGGCCCACTCGTGTTCGCCGCAAAGGACGCTTCGAGCTTTAGCTCCACATCGACCTCGGCAGCGAGGGAAACGTCGAATACGTCCGTCGGGGCCGAGATGAGTTCCCTTGCAGTGAGATGGTTGTCTCCGCTGGGGTCCTCGAAATCGACTTTGAGGACTGCGTTGGCATAGCTGTACTGATTCTCGTCGTTGGGAACGTCGGTCACATGGAGTGCAAGAAAGCCAAGTGTTCCGGTCGTCGTAAATGTGTTGGACTCGGGATTGGAGATCGTGGCGTTGACCTCGACCTCTAGTTCGGGAATGTCCTCCGCTGTGGCCGTCGGATCACTCTCGCGGGGTTCGTGGATCAAGTAGAACCCGTCCTCACGACTGACGCCGAACCCCACGTTCCAACGGAAGTCGACCTCAAGTTGTAACTCTCCATCGACGTCCAGGCCCAGGTTGTCGAACCCGAAATCGATTCCGAGGGCTTCGGACACCTCCCACTCACCGGCGAGTCCGAAGTCGAATGTGAGCTTGTCCTGGTCTCGTTCAAATCCCAGATCCTCCGGCGTGATTTCGCCGTCATTGTTCCCGTCAACCAACCATCCCAACCCATCCGGTTTGGGCCCGAAGACCTCGAACATCGCACTTTGGATCCTCTCCTCGGTGAGCGCCCCGAACTCCTCCAATTCCGATTCGAGACGTTGAATTACACTTTCGCGGAACTCACCGAGGAATCCGGCAGCCTTGTGGAATTGTTTGCCCAGCAACGGGAGCTTTCCAGCCACCTTGCTTTCCAGGGCCGTTTCGAGCATGCCGATGATTCGGTCCACGCCCTCGATAATGGCGTCGAGTGCGTCACTCAGGTTGAGGTCCGAAATTACACCTTCCAGGTTTGGTTCGGATAGCAATCGAGCCGATCCAATCGGGTCGGTGAGGTCATAGACTCGAGCCTCGAACGACCCCCTATATTGATTGGGCGTCGGGGCATAGACTGGCAGGTCTATGTCCAGTCGTCCCTGTGCCCCGAACTGGACCACCTCTGAGAAGTTCCGGATCACGTCGCGAAGGGAGTGCCGCCGGGTCGACGTCGGCGTCAGCCAGACGCTCCACCTGGCAGCTTCGTCGGAGACCCCGTTGTTGTCACGGTCTCGGGAGTCGGCACGCCAATTGGAATTCTGGTCGTGGAACAGTCGCACGGTTCCGTCTTTTACGTGAAGTCCGAATCCGAGGACGTCGACACTCAAATCAATGTCCGATGCGTTGATGAACGCTTCGGCTTGGATGAAACTTGTGTCCTTTAAATAGGGATTGGTAGGATCATCCAGGTCAATGACCACTTCGAGATTGGTCGATGCCGCGAGTTGCACTTGCAACGGAGCAGAGACTTCCGCCCCGACGAATTCGCTGAGCAAGTCCGCATCGGTTCGTGCCAGATCGAACGAAAGGTCAACTTCGCGTGTGTGACTCACGTTCTCAGTAAACTGGAATTCCAGGACTCCGTCTTCCAGGCGAACGTTCTTGATGACTTCACCAAAGACACCCTTCACGCGGCGCACGACCTCGTCGATGGTCGTTGGAGGTGCGGCTTTCATCTCATCCAGTTCTTGGTCCAACGCATTGAGTTTTTCGGTAGTCCCCAGTAACTCGGAGACACTTCGGTTGATCACCGGAATCTCCTGGGAAAACATGGCGAGTCCGTTGGCCCGGCGTGCCAAATCCACGATCTGCTCCAACCCCTCAACAAAGTGACGGATCGCCAGCCTGCTGAGAATGTCTTCGATGTCGATTTCGGGATTGAGTTGGGCCGTGAGAGTACTTGGATGCACGAGGTCACCAGTGAGGTTAATGGTAGTGACATCGATTGCCTGGACCTCGGCATCGAAACTCACATTGACGGCGCCAGTGATCTCTGGAGTGATCTCGACGTCGCGGAGTGAGCCGGTATGATTCTCGAGGTGCAACGCGATCCCCGCTTCGATGCCACCCTGGCCATTCTCCAACCCTGCTTCGAAAAGTCCCAGGCGCGCTGTGGCCTCGACTCCATCCATCGAGACGCTACCATCCGCTCGAACGCTGGCGTTCCTCAGGAAGAAGCGATCCAGAGGGCTGGAGACCTCCGAGGTCTCGGGAGATAGGTCGATCCCAAAATTCAAACTACCAGAGACCGTCCCACCCAGGTCCACTTGGCCTTGGGTCGATAGATTCAGGTCGAGCAGGGAGCCGACGTCTCGTCTCGCGCCCAGCGGGACGCTCCGGTTGACAACTTGGTAGGAGAAGTCGAAGCGAATGGAGAGTTCCTGGGTCGTCGGATCAAAGTCCATGCCAATGACGTCGACTCCTGCCGAGTTGCCTGAGGTCAACTGACTGACGAACTCCTGGATGCCCTGAAAGTTAAGCTGCCCCTCACTCACCAGGACGTCGAGAATTTGAGTTCGGAAGGCCTCTCCGAATTTGGCGATGTCCTTGAGTTGTTGATTCTTGACAAAGGGGAGTGCCAGACGGAGGGCCTCCGAATCGGTCACTGCTTGCAATGCATTCCCCACTTCCGTCAACCACCGAACCAGGTGACTCGAATCGACTGGGGTGAACTGCTTCACGAAGTCCGAACTGTGAATTTCCACGGCGTCGGTCGGCGGCGTGGAGAGGTCGGTGTGGGTGACCGTGATGAATCCCGAATGGTTCGCCGCGCCCATCATCGTTTCGAAAGGTAAGGTGGCATACATTTCACCCTGGACGTGGGGAATAAAGTCGACCTTCGGAAATGTCCCCAGCCGAATTCGTCCGTCCGCACCGGCCACCGGATTCTCGAAGATGTCCTCTTCGGGGATCGGCACGTCCATTTGGGCGTCCATGAAGACACGACCGTCCTCCACGGTCGCACCCAGGAGTCCGATGGTGATTGGGAAATTGAGGTCCGTGGCGTCTATCTTGCCAGTGACGTGGACTCCACCCGGGAGTCGAACGAAGAACGAGCGTTCGCCAGAATCCGCCTCGTCGACGCCGAACGAAAAGTCGAATTCGATTTCCACTTCCAGGTCGACCACAGCCTCCCTGCTTCCGGCAACATTCTCGTCATACGCACCCATGTTGTGGAGCGTCGTTTGGATGACCCGGGTAGCTCGAACGTGGAGGTCCAACTGAATCTCATCGTCTTCCACGATGGCAGCCTGGACCGACTCCACCGAATTCAGGTCCTGCAATGTCCCAACCAAATCCGTGACGGAGCGGGCCTCTGCTTCCTGGAAGAAGTCTCTGACGGCATGTTTCATTTCGGTGAAGACGAGTTTGTTGAGGATGGTTCCCACGGTTGCGTCCCCGGCAGGAAAAAGGACACCGATGTTTTCGATGGCTTCCTCCAGGCCCGAGGGCATGTCCTGATTTTCTGAGTCGTCAAACACTCCGCCGAGTTCTTCCTTCAGGACATTGATTTCCTCGGTCGTCAGCTGCCGACTTCCATAGATGATGGTACTCGCTCCCGCGGAAGAATCTCCCGATGG
>CAYYUU010000101.1:0-12277 GCA_964474955.1 uncultured Alcaligenaceae bacterium
CGCCAGGAAGCCTGAAAGTGTGAGGTGGTTTTGCTCTGCGGAAATCGGCGTTGAATAGCAATGATTTCGGGCATCCGTTCTTCGACGACGCGAGTCGCCGCCTGATCGAGTGTCGCGTGGTCGTTGCCTTGCATCAGCACGGGACAGAGATGATTCGCAGCAACTAGCGAATCTCGTAACGCCACATTGATTCCTTGCCCTCCGTTTGGCGACATCGGATGAGCCGCGTCGCCGAGCAGAAGTAATCCCGGCAGCGTCCAGGTATCGAGTCGTCCGACGATCACGTCGAGTAAAACGGGATGGGCCAGCCACTCTTTGTTCGCTCGCATGTACTCCGAGAGGTCGGGCGAAACCCGCTCCAACAATTCCGCCGTCCACGCTTCCGGTCCCGCCGCTCGCAGTTCTTTGAATTGTCCTTTTTGGATCGTCATGCCGACCCAAAGTTGACCGTCGCTTGTTGGAATGCCACCCGTGATGCACCCCGAGCCGAGTTCCAGTCGAACGGTCGATGTATCAGGCCAGAAGTCCGGAAACGGGATTTTGAAATTCAAAATGTCGAAGTGTTGCGGGTTGGCCAGGTCTGCGAATCCGGCTCGCTTCCGAACGGTGGAGAACCGGCCATCGGTCCCGACGACGAGGTCCGCTTGATATTCTTGTGTGCCATCCGGACCATCAGCACGCACGCCCACAACGCGGTCGCCTTCTCGCAACAACTCACGAACCGCCGTCCCCATGCAAAGCCGAAACGATGGATGTTTGCTCGCTTCGTCCGTGAGCATGCCGAGGACAGCCGGTTGCGGAATGAAACGCCCAATAAACCCGAGCGACTCTGTCGGGATTCTGGCACTCAGTCGTTTGGATTGATAGATCTCAATGGCGTAAACAACGATCTGCGGTAGCTCTCGCAACGGTTCCCCGAGTCCCATTTGCTCGAACGCATCGACGCCGCTGGGCTGGAGCCCATCGCCTCGAAAAATGCGTTCGAAATCCGGATGCCGTTCCAGCAAAGTCACCTCGATGCCCCGTCTGGCCAACAGATATGCAAGTGTTGCTCCGGCTGGTCCGGCTCCGACGATGACGACCCGACCCGTAGACATGGATTGTGTTCCGTTCAAATTGAAGTGCGAACGAGAGATCTTGAGCGAAATGTGTTTCCCGCTTTATTTATTATTCGGCTTGCTCCGCTTGGGTAACGGGAGCCTATGTGGACTGCGAGGTAGGACTCTTCCCATTCGCATTCGTCTGTCCGAATGACGTAAAGTCCGTTCGCGTGGAAATGACAACTTGACCAACCGCGAGTCAATGGCAACACATTCGTTCACGTCGGCCCGGCGATGCGCTTCCTCAACGCTCTCGCAATAGTACACATTTTGCCGGCACCCGGAGCAATGCCGAACCGCGGGATCATCTGTCGATTGGAGAGTATCCCATCGTTGAGGGCATTCGTAGCCAAACTCGACACAGTATTCGACCTTCGCCCAATCAAATTGCCGCCACCATTCATCGCCCACGACTTGCCGTAATTCGTTCAGTCGTTCGCGAAGTCGGCGGCGTTTGGAATCGCCCGACGGGAGGGCATCGAGTTGGCATTCGACGCGCAAATATTCGGCTTGGTAGAGAGATGCTTGGTCTGCTTTTTCTTCGAGCCAGTCGGCGTAGACCAAACGCGGGACAGGGTTGCTCGGGTCTTCAAGGATGGCATGAAAGAGAGCAGCTTCGTTCATTAGAGTTCTTCTCTTCGGTGCGTGGGCTAAAAGAGGAGTTGTTCGACCTTTTTCGCAATCGCCTTTCCAAGCGCGAGGTTTTGATCTTCGTCGAGATGAACGCCATCGACTTTGCTGGTCGTCGTCACGGTCCCCGCGTCGAAGAAAGCGCAGGAGTTCTCATTGGTAACTTGCTCGAGCGCCTTGGCGAGCCCCTCAGATTTTCGTTCGGCTCCTTCGAATCTCGGAATCATATCGCCTTGTGGCGGCAGGAACGGAGGCGGCGCCACGACGAGAATCGTTGGGCTGGGCATACCTGGTTCGATAGGCGCTCGCCGAATGGCCTGGATGAGAGTTGCGATTCCTCGGGCCGACTGCCACGCATTGTAATTGTGAACGGACTGAAAATCGTTCGTTCCCAAAAACAAGATGACCAACGACAACGGCGAGTTAATCTCGATTCTTTGTTCCAGCCCAACAAGTCCGTTTCGTCCAGGCTTGAACGGATCGTCCCAGACGGTGCGTCGACCATTGAGACAATCTTCGATCGCCTGCACGGATCGTCCCTCGCGGTTCAGTTCCAATTCCATGACTCCCGGCCATCGTTGATCAAAACGGAAACGCTCTCGTGTGTTGGGGATAATTCCCCAACTCAGCGAATCGCCGTAAACAAGAATTTGGTGCATGGAGACGATCCTTATCAATCAGTTGATACGGTGATGATTTCGTAATTATTCGCTTTCGAGATATTCCTGCAAATCAATCACTTTGCTCCCTGCAAACGTGAGGGCTTGCATGAAGGCACCGTGAACTTGTTGCGCCGGAATCGGATTCCCCTTGAACTCAAGAGTGCGTGTCGCGCAGGCATCCTGAATGACTGTACAACCATATCCAAAATCGAGGGCGGCACGAGTCGTGGCATCGACGCACATATGACTCATGGCACCACATATAACGACGTGTTCAATGCCTGCGCCGTCGAGTTTTTCACGCAACGGAGTGTCGAGAAAGCTATTGGGTTTCGGTTTCTGGATGACTTCTTCGCCGGGATCGGGCTCGACGCTGGTGTGAATCTTGACGCCTTCGGTGTCTGGCAAGAAGAACGGAACCGCACCACTCCGTTCGACATGTTGAATGTGAAATAGAGAGTGATTATGTTTTCGGAAATACGTGAGTAGTTCGTGCGCCTGGTGACTCGCGGCGTCGATGCCTTCTAACTCATACGCGCCACCAGGAAAGTAATCGTTTTGGATGTCGATGAGGACGAGGGCTGTTTTCATGGTACTATTTCTTTGAATCAGGGAAAGTAGTAGGCACACTCCGTGTGCCGTTGGCGTTGTTGTATTTTTGTTTTGGAGTGCAGCGGCTCGACGCCGCTTTGATAGTTTTTGTCTTTGTTTTTGTTTTATCTTGGTCTCGAACTCTGGCACGCTCACACACTCCAACACCAAATCCGGACAATCATATATTTCGCGGTTCGGAGTGTGCCTACTACTTTGGTCACAGCACACGGAGTGTGCCTACTACTTCTGGTTACGGCACACGGAGTGTGCCTACTACTTTGGTCACGGCACACGGAGTGTGCCTACTACTTTGCCAAAATCAATTCGACCAAAACGCAAAACCAACAAAGAATTCCGTACTCCCAAACACTCGATTGATGCGCCGGAGTAACTGTGGATCGGCAAAGCTGGTCAGTTTACCTTCTTCAAGATACGGTGTTGCGCCAGTTCCTTGAACCCATCGGATGATGTCGATCGTCTGCGGCTTCACGAAGGCCTTGCGGACGTTGAGACCTCGTTTTCCCGGCTTGCCTCGCCAGAACGGAACGAGACTCTTGCCTTTGACGACTCGCTCGGCTTCACCGATGACATCAAGCCACGTGTCGATCATGTCTTGCGTCACCTTGACTCGCAGGACGCCGGTTTGTTTGGGGTTCGGAATCCATTCATGATCATCGTCTTTCTCGGCGCTGTAGTGTTTCCACATTTGTTTGGCATGGCCCAACATGGCGTCGATATGTTTGATGGCCGAACGCATACGCTTCGGTTTTTCGATGCCGAACCGCAACATGAGATGCAACCCGGCGAAGCCATCGAGGATCGGACTGACCCGTCGTCCCTGCCAAAGTTGTGGATCGTCGAGAGCCGCTCGGTCCTCTAAGAGGAATTTGTGCGGCGTATCGACTTTCTGGAACGCCATGTGGGCCGCACACTCGAAGAGTTCCTTGTGATCCAGTGCGAGTATCACGTCCGTCGCGGCTGCCAGGAAATGACAATACCCCCGGAACCAATGCACGTCGCCGCCATCGAACTTGATCATGAAGCCCTTGATTTGGTTGGGCTGGAAATTCATCCCGATCATGTTCATCAGAAGCGGCGCACCGGCCGGTTCGGAAGTCGGCCAGACGTGTACCTTGATGAGACCAGGACGGAGTGCGAGTTTGACTTTCGACGTGTCGACTTTGGCCAGCGTAGCCTCAACTTTGGCGAGGTCATCGGCAACCGTCTTGAACATGCCCTGCACGTCTTTGTAACCGATCTTCTTCGGCTTCCGATTCTGCGGAAATAGTTTCTTGATTTCCCGTCGAAAGTTGATTGTGCTGTCTTCGGTTCGTAGTCCGTATTTGTGGAGGCTGTGGCCAAGGTGTTCGAACGTCAAGAAGAATTGAATGACGCCCAGACCGAGCCGGACTTCGTCGTCTTTGGGGTGATCCTTGAGATGGGCAATGAGGGCCTTTTCGCCCTTTTTCAGCTTGCCACTGTAGAGATACTTTTCGACCATAGTTTGGGTTTGGGCCGAACTGCCAAGCACGAGCAATCCAAGAAATGTCAAAGCGAGTTTGGGCCAATGGCGCATGGTGTCCTACCTCCGAGAGAAATAGAGTTGTTGGAATCGGAGAGCCAAAACGACGTGCGTTTGGCGTTCTCCGGAACCAATGTTACCCTATTTCGCTCTGGGAAGGTCGGAAAGGTCTTGGAGTTTGTCTTCAGAAAGTTTCGTCTTCGGAAAACGCGATGGCCTTCTCGACGTCTTCCAACGCTCCGATGGCTTCGGGGTAATCGGAACAAAGTTCGATCGCACGACGAAACGCCTCCGCGGCTTCGGCGAGTCTTCCTTGGCCACGGAGAACCAAGCCCAAATTGTGAAACGCTTCGTACACGCATCCTTTTGTACAAAGCGTTCCCCGACGATGGGCTTCTTCCGCGGCTTTCAGTTTCCCCTGCCGGGCCAGGACGCTGCCCAGAAAGATATAGCCGGTCGCATCGTCCGATCGATCCTCGATCGCCTTCTGATACCAAGGCTCGGCCCCGGGAAAGTCTCCCCGATATCGATACAGGTCGCCCATCTTCAGATAAAGAGCCCAACGCCGGTCAGAACGGGCACGGGCGATGGCGTTTTCGATGACCCGGATGGCCTCGTCGTATCGCGTCATTTGGTACAGCATGTCGACGTAGCATGAGAGGATGAAGATATTGGGTGGATAATCGGCAAGATATCGCTCGGCTAACAACACAGTCGTGGCGGCGTGGTCATTGTTGTACGCTTCGTCGATGGCATCATACAATCTTTCTCGCTGTTGCTCATGTTGCCATGTTTCGAAACGTTCTCTCGCGGCTTCATCCTCTGGATCAACCTGGCAAGCTCGTTCGTAATATTCGCCGGCTTTCTCATCCTCGCCCATCTTGTTGTGAGCATCTCCCAGGCACCAGTAACCGACCGCTTCGTCCGGACATAACTCTATTCCCCGAGTGAACCATTCTATGGCCGTTACATATTCGCGTTGCGCATACGCGAGGTTACCGAGATAGAAGTGCGTGAACGCATCGAAGGGATCAAGTTCCAGGGCCAGGCGGTGAGCTTCTTCGGCGTCATGAAATTTGCCGAGCCGCAGGTAACATCCTCCGATTTGTTGGTATGTGTAGACCAAGTCGTCGGAATGTGCGACATCCTCCAATAGCTTTGCGAGTTCGCTGCGGACTGTTTCTGGGTCTGTTTGTTGGGTCACGCTCGTTCCTCATTTGAATTTGTCGAAGGATGGCAAACGAAGGTTTGCTTGAGAGTGAGACAATTGAGAGGCGAGTTGAGTTCGGGAATTGGTTGATATCGCTTGCCTGAGCGGTTCGGAATTTGGGTCCTTCTGGAATTGCCGAGCTTCCTGCGTCGGCGTGAGAAATTGCCCGGAAAGATACGACTCAGAGCAAAAAAGAAGAATAACCTGCTGGGAGGTCGATTCTTGCTTTTTTTGAAAAAATCACCAACAATGGAGACGTTCTGTGAGTCATTCATCAGATGCAAATCAGGGCGTGTTTGAATGACAAAACGTGAGACCAAAGATAAACTCGCTGAATGGCGAAACTCCTCTGCTTTTGATTGGTTCTTCTATGCCCGAAACGACACCAACTCCAACTTATGCACCTCCAATCATCCAACCTTATTTCAACCTCATTATGAAGACACCTGGGGTATGTGGTGGAGCTGCAAGGTTTATTCGGACGAGAATTCCCGTGTGGCTTCTCGAAGGTTTGCGGCGTGATGGAGCTTCGGACGGAGAATTGCTCCAAACTTACCCCCAACTGACGGCGAACGATCTCACGCAAGCATGGGCATACGTTGAGGCAAACAAGGAAGAAATTGCCCTCAACGACAAGGACGACGAAGACGAGCAGGACTAAAATGGCGGAGTTGCTGGCTGACGAAAATGTCCCGTACGCTGCTTGTGACTGTCCAAGACCTCGGATTGGCTGGTCTCGGAACATCGGGCGACCAAGTCTTGCTCGAGGCAGTGAATCAGGGTCGGACAGTGCTCACAATGAATCGGCAGGACTTCAAGAATCTCCGCAAACAATACCAATCCGCTGGTCAAGATCACACCGGTATCATTATCTGCACTCGTGATCGACACACTTCTGCTTTGGCCCAACGCATCCACGATGAGATCCAACAAACTGGCGATTTAACAATCCAACTTCTTCGCATTGTCCGTCCGAACCCCTGACTCTTGATTGTCCATCGAGGCACCAGTCAACATGTCGCTTGATTAGCCTCGCAAGCGAGTTTTCACTTTTTCCCAGCTGGATCCAGCTTTCGGATTGGCCTCGTATTCCGCAACACGTCGTTCCAAGTCTTGGCGTTGAGCCTCTGTGAGTGGAATGGCATCTTGTCACTCCGCGATGCTATCCCATATTTCTTCGACGAGCAGAATACGTTCGGCGACGCTGAGTTGGTCGACTCCCAGAGCTTTTAGTCTTGGTGACATTGGACTTCCTCCAATCGGTAAGAAAGACTTTTGACTTCTGTTCATTATACCATGCGGATATTTCTCAGATGAGCCAAGGAATTCAACGAAATCCCTCAATTCAACTCCAACGCCTCTTCCCAGTGCTCATACAATAGCTCCAAATTATTCTTTGATACATCGAACTGCTCAGTCGTTTGCTTGACCTTCTCGCCGTCCGAATAAATCTCCGGCGACGCCAACGCTTTTTCGAGTTCTTGCAGTTTTTCTTCTTCGGCGGCGATGTCGGCTTCGAGATCTTCGACTTTGCGGTAGGGGAACTTGCGTTTGGGTTTGGCCTTCTTGGGTGGCGGTGCGGATTTGCGGGCTTTCTCTTCGACCTTCTTTTGTTGAGCGGCGTTGGCTTCATCTTGCAAAGCCTTGAGCCGTTCATATGTTTCGTAGTTGCCGTAAACGACTTGGACCTTGCCCGGAGCTTCGAAGACGATCAACAACTCGGCCACGCTGTTAAGAAAATATCGGTCGTGGCTCACGACAAGGACTGTTCCGTCGAATCCCTTGAGGGCGTCTTCGAGGGCTTCGCACGCCCACAAGTCAAGGTGGTTAGTTGGTTCGTCGAGAACGAGCGTATTGATGCCCTCGCCCACCAGTTTGGCCAACGCTACGCGACTCCGTTCGCCCCCGCTCATGAGTCCGACTTTCTGATGGACTTGGTCGCCTTGGATGCCGAAGCGTCCAAGCAAGTCTCGCATTTCCTGATCCTTGGCGGCGGTGAGTTCGTCGGGCCAGACGGCTTGGATGGCCTCTTTCTCGTAATTGAGCATCTTCAAATGTTGGTCGTAGTAACCGAGGTCGACGAAGTGGCCGACTTCCACCGTGCCGCTGTCTTGTTGGACTTCGCCGAGCATGCATTTCAAGAGCGTCGACTTGCCCGAACCGTTTGGCCCCATGATACCGACACGTTGACCGCGTTTGATGTCGAAACTCAGCCGGTTAAATAGTGTCTGGTCATATGCCTTTGTGAGATCCTCAACGCGGAAGACAACATCACCGCTGCGCCGGCACTCACCGAAGTTCATTTTCGGAGCCTCGATGACGGTAGGCTTGTCGATACGTTCCATCTTGTCGAGTTGCTTCTGACGCGACGCCGCTTGTTTATGGAGTTGGCCATAATTCACGCGGGCTATATACTCCTCTTGTTTTTTGATGTAGTCCTTCTGTTGTTCGTACTCGCGCATTTGTTGTTCATAACGTTCTTGCCGCAGGCGGTTATATTGTTTGAAGTTGCCCGGATAAACAGTGAGTTTTTGATTATGTAGTTCAAATACTTTATTCACGACCTTATCTAAGAAATATCGGTCGTGGCTCACGACGATCATGGCTTCGTGTTGGGCAGCAAGATAGTTCTCGAGCCATTCGGTGGCGGCGATGTCGAGGTGGTTACTCGGTTCATCGAGGAGCATCACGTCGGGAGCGGAGAGCAATAACTTGCCGAGCATGACGCGGTTTTGTTGGCCACCGCTGAACGTCTGAATGGGTCGGTCGTAGTCGGCCTCGTTAAAACCAAGACCAGCCAAAACTTGAGCCACGCGATGATCGACGTTGTAAGCGTCGTGGTGTTGGAGCATCTCGACGAGTCGGTCATACTTCGATTCGAGTTGCTTGCGTTTGGTGGGATCTTCGACCGTCGCGAGAGCTTCGGCAGTCGCGACCATTTCGTCTTGGGCCGCGAGAAATTCGTCGAGAGCGCTCTTGGCCTCGGCGAAGAGCGTGCGACCCTCAGCGAAGTCAGGATGTTGTTGGAGGAGGCCGAGTCTGGCTCCGGCATGGAGTCGCGTCTCGCCCGTATCGGATTGGTCGAGACCCGCGAGGATACGCAGGAGAGTCGTCTTGCCCGTTCCGTTCGGGCCGACGAGCCCGACACGCTCTCCGGCATATAACTCGAAGCTGAGGTCTTCGAAAAGTGGGTCGGCGTCAAAGCCACGGGATAGATTATCGCAACTGAATAATAGCATGGATAGTATTCGTTGTTGTTATGTATATAATGGTGCTTAACTCAAGACACTTGCGTGTGGTTCACGACGCCGGACCGAAACTCGATCAAACCAGGGCCGCAAAGACCAAAATTCCAACGAGCCCGAAACACCCTGCGATTAAATTTATCGCCACATGAAACATAATGATGCGATTCGTAGTCTGTTTCCGTTCTTGGAGCGATTGGCCGGAAGTCACGATGGTGGCAGGTACATAAAGCAAGGTAAATAATGTCGCATTGAACGCGAACATGTGAGCCGGCAAAAACCATCCGGCCCTTGAAATCCCAAACCTATGCTCAAGTATCCATACCCATACCATCGCCAATGGATTGAAGAATCCAAAGAAGGCAATCGCAACCAACGGCACCCACTTCAATGGGTCCATTTTTCGGACGTTGGGGGTCGGTCGATCCTGCTTTTCCAGAACGTCCTCAAGGTGGTGCCTCAGCGACTCGTCCGAGTGAACGTGTTCGTTCCTCGGTGTTGGTTCTTTCGTTTGGATGTCGTCCACCGTCAGCCTCGTTGATGATCGTTCTCTCAAGTTCGGACTCTGTGTCGAGTCATTCTACCAAAATGCTCCGAACGAAGAGGAGAGGTTTCGTGGATCGCACGACTCGGCAATGACAACCGTCTGGTTTGAGCCCTTGGTTTGTAGTTCAGCAGTTCAATATCGCTTTGGTCCTTGACTTCACCGAGACTCATCGCGAAGATGCCAATGTCCCAAAGCCGAAACGTCCCCTTGCCAGAGAGTTTGTATCGATGAGTGTTGCCGAAGCCACTACGACTCCGGAAGTTCGTTTGCCCAATCCCACTCCCCGGTTCCGCGTTGGTTGGATTGCCGGACCTGGTATGGACATTCCGTGGTTTCTGGGTGGTGCGTTGTCGGGCTATTTTCTGTTGTTCGTCCACGCCGGTTTGGGCTGGAACATGTTGATCGTTTGGACGGTGTGGTACATCATCCTCGACGCTCCGCATTTCTTCGGGACGTTCGTTCGCACATATCTCGATTCGGAAGAACGCCGCCGTCGCCCGAAGTTGCTGTGGGGAAGTTTGGGATTATTTCTCGTCGGGCCAGCGATTTTGTTTTTGGGATACATGATGTATCAGCCCAACTCTCCAGGTGGCGGGCTCTATCACCGATTGCCCATGCAAGTGTTGATCGTATTTGTCTTGCTCTGGGCGCACTGGCATGTCATCCGTCAACATTATGGAATCATGGCACTCTACCAGCGGAAGAACAACGACAAAGATCTCACAGATCAGCGCATAGATAGCATCCTGTTATATATTGGTCTGCTGGCTCCATTTGTGGCTTTTGTGTTTCGTAATCACAATTCTCGATATGAATTGTTAAGTTTATTCGGAAGTGACCCTTTCAAAGTTCCAACTTGGATCGACAGCGTCATTTTGACAACGAAACTTGCTGCCGTGTCGGCAGTCGCATTGTTCCTGGTCCGACAGGTCTATCGGTTCGTGAATCGCCAACCTATTAACTTGTTGAAAATCCTCTTCCTCGCCGGAGTTGTCTCGCTGCACCTGACGATTGGTTATCATCCATCGACAGCCGCAATTCCATTGTTCTACTTTGCGGCGTTCACAACGATTTATCACGACGTTCAATATCACGCGATTGTGTGGCACTACCAAAGGAATCGATGTCACAAACCGGGAACAGACCCATCCAGATTTGGCATAGCTGGCTGGATCAGTCGGCACTTCTTGATTTATGCGACGTGTGCGGTGCTGATGGGAGTGATCGGATATTCGGCTGGATGTGCTCTCGGAATCGAACCAGGCCCCTGGTGTCAAGCCGCTCTCTCAATTGATAAGACTCACCTTTATGGTTCGGCGGAGCATTACACACCGACACTACAAACTTTAGCATTCATGATTTTGCTTGGGTTCCTCATGCACCATTATTTTGTCGATCAATTCATATGGCGACCAAGCAAAGATAAGCAACTCCGGCATGACTTGAACATGGAGACGGCGAGTTCGAACTCGGGCTTGGTTGCTTCCGCGCACTAATGCATTCCGCTTACTTCAACCATTTCGCGACTTCCCCACCAAGAAACCCAGGCATCACCGGGCCAATATGATTGCCATAATGCCCATGCCAAATCATGCTGCTGTTCCAGGGAATTTGCACAAGCCGAAGGCGATATAACAATGTGTCTAACGGCGATAAATCCGAAGGCACCGCGAATCCACGATATCCGGCACTCGCCTCGTAATATCGATCTATTGTCCCAAAGTTCATAGTTCCCAAACATAGAAACAATTTATCGTGGGGCGAGTAGTACGAAATGATTCCTCCACGACTTGCCCACAACGCACCTCGGAGGTCTCGATGCGGTGAGAGAGCCGAAGCAAGCAACACGATTCGCTCGAGAGTGTTTGGGGGCAACATCTCCGCCGTCCGGATGGCCAATCCCGTTCCGCCACTGTGGGCCACGATGTAAACTGGTCGGGTTGGCGTCTCACACTTGATGGCCAAGATCTTGCGGGCGAGTTCTTGAGACTTCTGTTTGAGGTGGCGAAAGTCTTGAAGATCCATGAGAAAACACCCGGGCCCGTGACTCCAGGAAAACTGCTGAACCTCGTGGGGTAACCCAGCTTGCCACTTCAGCCCTATCGTTCCCGAAACGTGTAGAAGTTCAAAACCTCCAATTCCTTCTAACAAGAAAACCATCCCTTTTGGTTTCTTGTTCTCCTGAGTCCACGCCGCTTGTGTTCCGAGAAACAACGGTCCAACAAGGCTGATCACAAGAGCGAAGATGATTCGGCACTTCATCAGGGTCCCCATCGGCTACGCAGAATGGTTTGGAAAGTTCCATCCGAGATATACCATGTTGTTGTAAAATTGCCAGATGGTTATCGCACCAAGCCTACATTTTCTCCGCACCGAAATTGCGTGCCCTCGTAATGCACACTCCCGCTAGTTCTGGATAGCGCCCCTCCACGCGTTCCTTGAGAAAAATAGCTCTATCCATAGAATCGGTGATTGCGGCGAGTGTTGGTCCCCAGGAGCTTTGGGCGATTCCGCTAATTCCCTCACCTTGCACAAAGTCAACAATTTCCTCGCCCATCGGATGACTGTAGACTCCGCCTTGAACCGGAGCGAAGGCTGCTCCCACTTTCCAATTGAACTCGGTCAGTGCGTTTCCGAACGTTTCGCAATCTTCTTCGACGAGAGCCGGCAAGAGTGCCAACAAGATTAGGCTCGCGAAGTCGCGAGTGGGTAACTTCGTTGATGTGTTTGATCGGAGTTCTTGAAATGCCTGAAGTTCGTGGGCTCC
>CAYYUU010000102.1:0-12158 GCA_964474955.1 uncultured Alcaligenaceae bacterium
ACACAGTTGGCCAAAGATGCCCACAAACTTGGGTAACTCGTGGTCGGGAGACTGGCGCTCTTTGAGTAGCTTCGAGAGCGTTTGTCCCTCGATGAGTTTCATGGCGAAAAACGGAGCGCCGTCTTCGAGTTGTCCGACCTCGTGGACGGGTGGAATGCCCGGATGTTGGAGTTGTCCGGTGATCTTGGCTTCGTCGAGAAAACGCTTTGTGGCCCCCGGCTTCTGGGTCGCGTTGGGCAACATGATTTTTACGGCAAGTGTGCGGTCGAACTGTGGATCGCGTGCCCGCAAGACGGCACCCATTCCACCTTCGGCTATCTTGTGTTCAATGATGTAACGGCCAGCTTGGTCGGGAAGATCCTGAGTGGATTTGGGTTCGAGCGGTGTATCGACTTCACGCCCTTGGGCCGCCGAGAAAGAGACCTCATAATCGGCCGTCGAGACACTCTGGGAGGGCTTTGGGGGTTGGAAATCGATCGTCGCCGGAAGCCCCGGTGTGGTTTGTTGGAGCCTTCGTTCTACCTCCGTCGCGACATCTGGAGCCCAAGATCGAAGTTGTTGGAGGAATGTCGTTCGCTTGTCCTTGTTTAAGGCGAGACAATGCTGGTAGACCTGGTTAACTCGTTCGAGGAATTCGGTCGTCATCGATTGTTTCCTTCCACCGCCCTAACAATATCGGCCTCTGGATCGTTGGAGATGAAAAAGCAGAAATAAGACGTTTCGGAGTATTGAGAATTATAAAGCAATCACCGTTGTTGTGCTCGCGAAAATGGGAGTGGGAACGCCTCTTATGATTTCCTGGAACTTTGGTTCAATCGGTGGACAGTACCAAGGAACCAGGGTGAGCGAAGTTCCTGCAGCGTTTTTTCCGAGTGTTCAGAGGTGTTGTCCGAAGTAGCCTTATAAACATCACGAACAGGCAAGATGCAGGTTCTACGTAGAGCACTGGAAGCCTGCTCGTGAACCGAAACTAAAAATTGAGTATGCTCAACCCAAACGTGATTCGCTCTAATGTGAGCCGGAACAGACTGTGTGAGTCCTCACTTGAACGAGAACACGGTTTCCTGTGTTCCGAAGCATGGCCACAAGCAAACAACCCGACGAGGCCAGTCTACTGCGTCGACTCTTCGAAATAGGTAACCCTCATGTCTGAAGCGAAGAAACCTGCGAAAAAACAGAAGTCCGCAGACTCATCCAAGAAACCAGAGAAGGCCAAACCCAAACGCCCGTTCGACATCAAGCTCGCCGCCCGACGACTTCGCAAAGCCGTTGAGCCCTATCCGAAAGCTGCCTTATTCGAACTTTATGCGTCGGGCCATCAATCCGTTTTCGAAATCCTGATCGCGTGCATGATTTCGATTCGCACCAAGGACGAGATTACTCTTCCGACATCGTTACGACTCTTCGAAAAAGCTCGCACGCCCGCGGACGTCGCGAAACTCACGGTCGAAGAACTCGGCAAACTCATCGGCGATTGTGCGTTTTTCAAGGGCAAGGCCGAAAACATCCACGCCATCGCCGTCGATGCCGTCGAAAACCACGAAGGAAAGTTACCTGGCGACCCGGACGTTTTGACGTCCTTCAAGGGCGTGGGTCCGAAATGTGCGAACCTCGCAATCGGAATTGCTTGTGGGAAAAATTTGATCGGTGTGGATTCTCACATCCACCGGGTCACGAACCGTTGGGGGTTGGTCAAGACGAAGACTCCCGAGCAAACCATGGACGCCTTGATGGCGATTTTGCCCAAGCGTTACTGGGTCGAGATTAATGCTCTGTTAGTTCCGTTCGGCAAACACATCTGTGTCGGCGTGTCCCCCAAATGTTCCACTTGCCCACTCCTAGAAATGTGCCAACAAGTCGACGTGAAGAAACATAGGTGATCGCGGGAGAAATGAATTCGAGCGGTGCTCCCGAAGGCTTTATGACCCACATGTCCGCTCATCCCAAAGAAATGTTCCGCATCGACAACGCGAATTTCCCAAAACAAGACAAGCATTCCGTCGACGTCGGGCACCAATAACACAGAGCCATCGACAGGGACCGCACGCGAGCGATGCACACCACCGAAAGACCAACAAGAGGATACAAAACATTAAACCGGCAAATTTTGTAGCAATCAACAAATTCGCTCATTTTCGGCTCAGACAAAATTTCACACTTTTCTTGGCCGCTGATGCACGCCGAAGGGCATGTACGTTGGGAGAGAACTGGAAACCCACCAAGAAAAGAGGTGCGAAATGACTTCTGTAGTGACCGAACCCTGTCAAGGTTGCAAGTACACTGACTGCGTCGTTGTCTGTCCGGTCGAGGCGTTCCGCGAAGGAGAACAAATGGTCTACATCGATCCGGACGCTTGTATCGACTGTGATGGATGTATCCCTGAGTGTCCGGTCGGGGCAATTTACGCCGAAGCAAATGTCCCTGAACAGTGGCAGGATTATATTGCTCTCAATGCCGAGATGGCCAATGTGTGTCCACCCATCGTCGAACGGAAGGGACCGTTGGCGAAATAGAAATTGAGGACAAGGGAGAACGTTGCTTTTCGCCCCGCGAAAAGTTTTCGTGTCTTTCGAGACTTTGGGCTACACGAAAAAGCAACTTTTCGATCAGCACCCAAATCCGACACTGATTCATCCGTCCGCTCCGAAAAGCTGAAAGTGTTGCCTCTTCGTTTGTTGGCTGAATTTCGGAAAGCATTGCGGTAAAGTGAGAGCAGCGGTGATATATTTCCGGGCCCTCAACCATATTGAACCCTCTCTCCAATCGAGGGACAACGCGATGCGACTTGCGACTGGAAGGACATTCATTCGAAATGGACAACTCTTGAATGGGACGGGCAAGAATCCGGTTCCCGATGGTGCCCTGGTGATTCAGGATGGACAGATCGTCTACGCGGGGACCGCCCCAGAGTTACCCCCGCACTTACAGGACAACGCGACTGTGATTGACGCCCAGGGCGGGACGATCATGCCGGGCCTGATCGAGGCTCACTTTCACCCGACATATTTCAACGTTGCGGCGTTAGAAGATCTCGACATCAAGTATCCCGTCGAGTACGTCACGCTTCTGGCGGCGGCGAATGCCAAGCTCGCTCTCGAATGTGGATATACGGCGGCTCGAAGCGGCGGAAGCCTGTTCAACATCGATGTCTGGTTGAAGAAGGGGATCGAAGAAGACGTTACGCCCGGACCTCGCTTGGCCGCGAGCGGACGCGAAATCTGCGGCGTTGGTGGCTTGATGGACTGGAACCCAGATTTTCGAAAGATCGGGATGGAAGGGTTGGTGCTCTTGATTAATGGAGCCGATGAGGCCCGGGCGGCCGTTCGAAAATTGGTCAAGGACGGCGTCGAGTGGGTCAAGACGTATCCGACCGGAGACGCCGCTTCGCCAGACATCAACGACCATCACACGTTGTGCATGACGTTCGAGGAGATGCACGCCGTCGTCGCCATCGCACACAATCACAACTTGAAGGTGACCGGACATTGCCGCGCGACCGAAGGAATCAAGAACGCGTTGCTGGCTGGCTACGACTCACTCGAACACGCGACATTTATCGACGACGAAACGCTGGACCTACTGTTACAGAGAAATACTCCGATCGTTCCCGCGCTCTATTTCGAGTTGATGAGCGTCGAACGAGGGCCAGAATTCGGGCTACCGCAAAAAGTCATCGACGGACACCAGGAAACGCTCGAAGGTGGCGCCGAGAGCGCCAGGAGGATTCTCGAAGCGGGTGGTCGCGTCGGGATGGGCGGAGATTATGGATTCGCCTGGAATCCGCACGGCGACTACGCGAAGGAACTCTCGTTCTTTGTCAATTACGTTGGCTTTTCGCCACTGGAAATTATCACGTGCGCCACAAAGACCGGCGCCGAGATTCTCGGACGCGAAGACGAAATCGGGACGTTGGAAGTGGGGAAACTCGCCGACGTGTTGGTGGTGGACGGAGACGTCTTGGGTGACATCTCCGTTCTGGAAGATCGCTCGCGACTGTTGTACGTTATGCAGGGTGGAGTGGTCAAAGCAAGGAAAGGGAGCTGCGTGTAATCTCAGCCCCCAATCTTAAAGTCGACGACGTCGCCATCTTTGAGTTCGTACTCTTTTCCTTCGAGTCGACATTTTCCAGCCGCACGAGCTGCAGCGCGAGAACCGGCTTCGATGAGATCCTCGTACGACACAACCTCGGCCTTGATGAATTTCTTCTCGAAGTCGGTGTGAATGACGCCGGCACATTGCGGGGCTTTCCAACCGACGTGGAACGTCCACGCCCGAGCTTCTTTCTCGCCAGCCGTGAGGTAACTTGCCAAACCTAGCAGGCGGTACGTCTCGCGAATGAGTATCGAGACTCCGCTGTCGGTCACGCCAAGCCCTTCCAAATACTCGGCGGCTTCTTCCGCGCTGAGTTCCCCAAGTTCTTCTTCGACTCGCGCGCACAAAGCACAATACCCAGCTCCGTGGTGTTCGGAGGCCCACTTCGCGACTCGCTGGACGTACTCGTTGTTGGCCGCGTCGGCGAGTTCTTCCTCGGCCACGTTGCAAGCATAGAGGACCTTCTTGGCCGTCAACAAATTGTAGTGCTTGAGCATCTCGCGTTCGGCGTCGTTCAGCGAAAGCGTGATGACCGGCTTGCCCTCGTCCGTGTGGGCAACGATTTTTTCGAGCAAGGCGACGTTGGCCTTGGCCTCTTTGTCACCCGTTCGAGTTTTCTTGCCCCACCTCTGGCGTTGCGATTCGGCGGACTCAAGGTCGGCGAGGACAAGTTCTGTGTTAATCACCTCGATGTCTCGGATGGGATCGACAGAGCCCATCTCATGGACGATGTCATCATCCTGGAAACATCGCACGACGTGAACAATCGCGTCGACCTCGCGAATGTTGGCCAGGAATTTATTCCCGAGCCCCTCGCCTTTCGATGCACCGGCGACGAGTCCGGCGATGTCGACAAATTCGATGGCCGCGGGGACGATCTTCGTCGTCTTGACGATTTCGGCGAGTTTCGGCAATCGCTCGTCGGGGACTTCGACGACGCCGACGTTCGGCTCGATCGTGCAGAACGGATAGTTCGCTGCTGCGGCTTTTCGAGTGCGGGTGAGGGCGTTGAAGAGCGTACTCTTTCCGACGTTGGGCAATCCGACAATACCTGCTTGGAGCATGGGCAATTGAGTATTTGTTGGGTGAGGGAATAAGGTTGGGGTGTTACATCAAACGAGTCAAGACAATGTCCACATCCAGAATCTCGTTTCGAATTTTAGTGTACAACAACGGAAGCAAAGCAACCGCTTCGAGGAACTCTTGCTCCTCCTCTGGGGATTCGAACCCGGTCTGCAGTCGTCCGTACTCGGTGAGAAATAGCCCACGGGCTTGCTCGTTGTGGCACATGCCAAAAAACGTCATTGGGCTTTTTTCGTTTGTTGTGAGTTCGTCGAGGACATCATCATTGCGATCCAAGCCCTTCAACGAAAAGACTTTTTCTTTCTCAACGAAGTCCCGTGTCATGAGGAGCGTGCCCTGCGTTTCAAGATGACGCAGTACTCCATCTTCGGGTGTCGTTTTCCACTTTCTGTTTTTCCGGAAAGCATCTCGAACAAGCCTATAAAGGTTTTTCGAATGAATCATATGTGCTCCACGCCTCGAAATGCTTCGCTGTAGAGCCGACTTCTCAGCGACTCTACGTGATCCACAGCAGCCAAAAGAGCCTTCCGTTTTTTCGGGTCAATTGCGTCAGGCGGCGCTTCCTTCTGCAATTTACTTTGTTGAAGATAGTCAACGACCATTCCCAAATCTTGATGATCTTGCCGCAGCTCTTGGTGTTCGGTCTCACTCAACAGCGGAAAGTTTATTAATTCCACGAGTGACCGTTTCGATTGTTGGCATAACAATTTTGCAGTTTGCCAACGGCGTTGTTCTAATGCTTCCAAGGCCAACGACTGCAAGGCATGGACGTCAGAAATTGCACGAGCGATTGTTTGGCGTTCAACTCGTTTGAGGGCTTTTGCAAGGGCTTTTTAATTCCCGCGCCAGGTGAGATAAATACTCCAGAACGCAATTGGGAGGCCAACCCACGTTGCCAAATTAGAATACCGATTGAAGAAATCAAGGATCTGTTCCATAAAAGATCCTAATTTCAATTGCGCGGAAATTTCGTTCGTCTCAACATACCTTACGACTCTGCTTACCCTCTCCCAAGTGCATGATGTGATTATAGGGGACAGGAGGCATACGGACCACGGAGGATTCGGTCGTTGTGTGTGAGCAGCCTCACTTATCGGAGCGTGTGAAGAGAAGTGCGACTTTCTTAAATCCCGCTTCCATCCTGATGTTCCAACACATGCAGCCCGCATTCCTTCTTCGCCGTTCCGGCCCATCGCCCGGCCCGTTCGTCTTCGCCTTCTAACACTGAGCGAGTACACGGCCAACATCCGATACTCGGATAGTTCATGTCGTGCAGTTCGTTGTACGGCACGTCGTTTTCGAAGACGAAGTTCCAGACGTCGCGCTTGGTCCATTGCAGCAGCGGATTGATCTTCACGAGATTAAATTTCCGATCCCACTGGACGACTTCGGCCCCCGCTCTGTCTTTCGTCTGGTCTCCTCGGATCGAACTGATCCAAGCCTTATAACCTTCGACGGCACCGCGGACGAGTCCGATTTTTCGATCCTGGCAACACTTATTCGAATCGATCACGTACAGCGGCCCGTTGTGGATGGCTTCGTACTCGGCCACCGTGGTTTCGGGTCGGACGTACTCCACCGCGATGCCGTATTTTTCCTTGATCCGCTCACGGAGTTGAAGCGTTTCTGGGAATTGATATCCCGTTTCCAGGTTGAAGATGCGAACACTCGGATTGATTTCCGCGAGCAGATGGATGACGCAGCATCCTTCGGCTCCAAACGCCGTCCCCATCGTCAAGTGCGGATAAAAAGTCTCGACCGCCCAACGTAGAATTGTTGCTGGGCTTTCGTGTTTCAGCTCCTTGGCGGCTTCCGCAATTTCGTCGAATCCGAATTCTGTCACGGGCATCGGTCTTCTCGTTTCCTTATCGATCTATGATTCGCTGAATGGCGTTTCGGTATTTTGCCGAGTTCGCCACGCCACGATTGGTTAACTGTCGCCCATTGGGCCTTCAGTTGTTGGACGGAGTGCGTGGAGGTATTCTTACTTCTATCTTCGTCACAAACGGGCCACGTCCTACAAGTCCATTTGTAGCCTGTCGGCGCATAAAAGAAACCGGAGGCATGGTCTCCTCCGGTTTGATTGTCTGCTGTTCCCGTTGGTCGTGAAAATGAGTTCGCGACATCTTCCTTTGAGATTGTTCGTAGGACAGGTTGCAAACCTGTCCTACGGGCCAAAGAACCTTACCTTCGCGGCAATCCTTAATTTTTCTTCTTCTCGACTTTCCTGTTTTCTTTCTCAAGAATCGGCTGGAGGATCACGCGAACCTTTGTTTTCTTCGGCGGGATGACTTCCGTATTGGCGGCGAACACGAGTTCGGAGTTATCCTTGGGAAGTCGAACCGGCAAATCTAGCAACGCCGTAGCGAAGTTGGCAACGCAGATGATGTCGCCATCGTTCGCGGCGTAGTATGGTTTTTCGCCTTTTTGCTGGGGCGGATAGATTTTGCTTCCCGCAAAGACCCAGTACTTGTACTTCATAATCTTCTTGGTTTTGAGGTTCTTGATCCATTGTTGCGCCGGGACGACGACCTCTTTTCCCTTCCACTTGTACTGCAACGAGACTGCAATTTTGGTTCCGTGAGCGGCCTTGTACGGATCAAAGACCACAGGACTCCCGGCGGTGGCTTTGGCCGCGAGCAACGCGGCATGGATCGTTTTCGCATCGACGTCGGCAGCCAAAACGGCCTCGTGTTCCTTCGTCAGCTTGCGACAAAGAAGCTGTTCGAGAAAATCTGTCCGGCGGCAAACGTACGAATCGACGACGACCCGACGGTTCCCGTCTTTGAAAAATTGGACGTAAACGTTCTTGCCGACCTTGACTTCTTTGGCTGGGACGAGAGGTTTCTGGCCGACAGGCTTATCGACTTTCTTGGCCGCTTTTTTCTCACCATCGACCGACGGCACAGTCGGGTCACACCCGACCAAAGCGAAAACCAAAACGAGTGGGACACAAATACGAGCCATGGAGTTATCCTCGTTAGCAGACACGTTCGGAAGACGTCATTCGAAGGGTGAGTGAGTTCTCTGTTCCGCAATGGAAGACTCTCACTATCGCCCAGAATAACAGGAAGATTCCCCAAATCATCATAGGGGCGTGGACGCGTCAAGGGAACATTGTGCTTCTTGAGTTTGGGTCGGGAAGGCGTAGAGACGCTGCTTGTTCGATTTTATTGCACGCCTGTATCCTCTGCCTGCTTTTTCTTCTTGGGGTCGGCGTTGGCTTTCGCACGCGTCGCCTTCCAGGTCAAGAAATCTCCCTCTTCCCCGAACTCAACTTCGATTTGTCCCTTGATACCGGTCCGGCCAATTGTCCCCTCGTAAGAAGCCTTGAATTTCTTTCCGTCGAACTCGCCGAAGTGGTAAAAGGTAATTTTCTTACCCTTCACCTTTCCTTTCAAAATCTTGACCTTCTTCTTTTTCTTCACAGGATCAAAGGCAAAACCCGTGACCTTATTGCCTTTTTGCACAAGGATCGTTTTGTACTTGAAGATCAGCCCGTTTGGGGCCTTGGCAACGTTATCCCAGGTTCCGGTGACTCCCTCGTTCTTTTCCTTTTGGCCCCAAACACTCTCGTTTGCAGAAAATCCAGCCAGGAGAAGAAGCACCAAACTCAGGAACGTGAGCAGGCAAGGACGCATACCGTTTCTCCGTTCGAAAAAGTAAAACATACAAGCAAAGACTGCGCTAACCGGCTCTGTTGTTATACGAAGAAACGTTCGAGATTGAAGGCCGTTGGCGGCGGAATGACGACGATGACTCCGTTGTGGGAGTGAGGCCGAGTAGTCTCGCCAGCTTCAATTGCCAGGTCGGTTCTGCTCTTGTGCCCGAATCGGAACGTGGTTGCCGTTAGGAAAGAGGGAGAGATGACTCCGACCTGACGAATCTTTGACCAAGTGTGAGGACTCCGTGGCCAACAATATCAGGGCGAATGTCGTTTGAATTGAACAGACCCGATTCATGTTATGTGTTTTGAGCAGGTTGCTTGCCTGTTCTGAGAGACGGCTTCACGCAACCGTGAACGCTCGAACAGATTTTGGAAGATCCGAAATGACGTGGCTTATCCGAGCAGTAACGCCAATCCATAGAACACCCAGCAAAGAAGACCAATGCTGGCGATTCCAACGACTCCCCAAATGATGATCCCCATGTGCTCGGTGTACCAAGGCTGTTCTTCCGAATCGCCGGCTTGCTCGTCGGCCTCTCGCGAATCCGACTCGTCGGAGATTTGTTGGTAGAGTTCGCGGTATTTGCTGGTTTGTTGATCCAGGTTATTCTTGGTGGCCTTGCCCAATGTGACCGCCTCGAACTCCTTGTACGTCGCCAAAGCTCGAAAGCCTTTGTTCTTTGATCGGCTAACTTTCGTCGACGGGCTGAGTTTCTCGGCCTTGATTAACTTGATGATTTTCGCCTCGTCGCATTCGAGAACGACGTAACGCCCTTCGGAATTCTTGACGCGGAGGAACCACAAATTTCCCATGTCCGGTTGCACGGTTTGGTTCGGCAGCGGAGTAGGTTCGGACGGCCTTACGGTTGGGAGTTTGGTGCTCGGTTGGGTCGCCATGAGCGAGAGACTGTCCGCCGAAAGCTCGAGCGTTTCCAGATACTTGACGACGAGGGCACAGTTTGGAAATCGATCATCGGGATCGCGGGCAACCATCTTCGCGATGATCTGATCGAGTCGCTTGGGAACGTCGTCTCGGACCTTCCGGGCGGGGGTGTAGCTGCCTCGCGTCTTCGCGTCGAGGATCTCGACGATGTTCGACCCAGTGAATGGGGGCTGACCCGTGAGCAAACAATGAAGCATGCAACCAAGCGCGTAAATATCACAGCGGTTATCCGCGTCCTTGGCATTTTTCGCCTGTTCCAAAGGCATGTACCAGGGTGTACCTACGGCGTGGCCTGTCTGCGTCCCGCTGAGCGTTTCGTTCAGGTCCTTGACCATGCCGAGGTCGGCAATTTTTGTGATGCCTTGCGTCGTGATGAGCACGTTTTCGGGTTTAATGTCGCGGTGGATGACACCGTGGTCGTGGGCGTAGTCGAGCGCCTTGGCGCAGTCCATGGTTATCCGGACAGCTTCGGCGACTGGCAGACGACCCCGTCGCGAGAGCCACTCCTGCAGACTTTTCCCTCGCACATATTCCATGTTAAAATAGTGCCATCCATCGTGCTCTCCCACGCCATAACCTTGCACAATGTTTGGGTGGTCGAGGTGCCCGGCTGTTCGAGCTTCCCGATAAAATCGATCGACGAGTTTGGGATTTTCGGCAATGTGGGGATGGAGAATCTTCAAAGCCACGGTCCGATCAAAGCTCAGTTCCTTTGCCTTGTAGACCGTCGCCATGGCACCGGAGCCAATTTTCTTCAGCAGCAGAAAGTCACCGAACCGTGTTGTTCCGTTGTGCAACGATGAATTGTCTCCACCAGTGAACTGACGTGAAAGAATCCCTGAAGAAGAGGCTGGCAACTCCGCGGAGTCGAGTGGGATGACGCGCGTTGCCCCGAACTCCGCATCCAGGCCCAGACTGTCCGAGGTCGAGTGCTCGTGGTCTTCGGCTCCAGCTCGCGAGAACACTTCGGGGCCTCCCTGCGTTGGGCGTTGCGAAATCTCAGAAGATTGCTCCAGTGACCTCTTTGAATTCCGAGAATTCATTCTCGATTGTCCCGCATCATGACCTTCGTTGCAAGCATCTGATCATTCAAATTTGGAGGAGGGTGTCACTTTCGGATTTCAACGAGATCTCCGAGGGGGCAAATTCGGTGCAGACAGTTTTAAGTTAAGAGGATGCTGGTTGGACGGAATCTTTGCCCATTCGGTTCCCCAAATTGCCATTTCTTGCCTCGATCAATGCCTCGATCAAACAATACGAATGTCTCATGATTATAGCATATCAGACAACGAGATCGATTAAGGCAGGACAGATTTTCCAATAAATCCGAATCTCGTCGACAGAAAGATTGATATTTGATGACCGTTTCAGGAACTCCCGTCTTGAGTGACGGTGACCAAATGAATCATTCTGTAACAAAAGGAATATTTCTGCCGATTGTAAGATTAAAAATAGAAGCGATCGAACGAGAAATATAGAGACGTTCGGTTTTTCGTGTGGTGTTCGGTAACTCGGGGACGTGCCCAAAAAATGCGACAATTATTTATTCTTTCGCGAGGGGAAAAGGACGCCTGTCTTTGTTCTGTTTTCGAGTACGCCAACTCGACGCGGCTTAGAGGTCTGTCTCTCGGTTCTTGTCTCTCATCTTTCCGTTCGAACCCAAAATACCGAGCTTTCCGTCATCCGGAAAACTTGCCAAAATAGCAATCATGAAATCATCGTCGATCCTGGGACCGCAAGGGACCATTGCCGAGCGGCTCACAAATTACGAATCGCGACCTCAGCAACTCGAAATGGCCGACGCCGTCGCGAGGGCGATCTCCGACCAACATCACCTGATGGTCGAAGCCGGGACGGGTGTCGGAAAGAGCTTTGCCTACCTCGTCCCGGCGATGCTCGCCGCATGCGCCAACCGCGACCTTCGGGTCGTGATCTCCACCCATACGATAAGTCTGCAAGAACAGCTGGTCAAGAAGGACATCCCGTTCCTCCAAGAGGTCATGCCGAAGCCGCTGACCGCCGTCCTCGTGAAAGGTCGATCGAATTACATCAGCTTGCGGCGGTTGCGAGTCGCCCAACAAAAGAGCCGCACTTTGCTTCCCGACGAGGGCCAAGCAGGACAACTTCTGCAAATCGGTCGGTGGTCACGTCAGACCTTGGAAGGGAGCAAAAGCGACCTGAATTTCCAGCCGCTGCCGGCCGTTTGGGAACTCGTCGAGAGTGACAGCAACAACTGCCTCGGTCGAAAATGCCCCGACAACTCCGATTGTTTTTATTTCAAGGCCCGCAAACAAATCCACGGGGCGAACATTCTCGTCGTCAACCACGCCCTGTTCTTCAGCGACCTCGCCGTCCGCCGCATGAACAACGATT
>CAYYUU010000103.1:0-12065 GCA_964474955.1 uncultured Alcaligenaceae bacterium
TGGTCTACGATGGTGAAGGACATCCCTAACGTTGGTTACTTCACCTGGAAGATGCCGAAATCTGCGGGCAACGGTGCGTATGTTCGTATCGTGGTCGCCGACAAAGCCGGCAACGTGACTGACATTCATACCTCCGAGGCTGCAGAACTCCCCGACGGAAAAAGACCCGTTGTCCAAATCGTCGACATTCTTCCTTCATCGAGAAAGCGATAGCATCGTAACTGAACGAAAACGCATGATAGAAATCAAAAGGCCCACGCAACATTTTTTTGCGTGGGCCTTCTCGTTTCGATTGTCTTCCAGCAGCCCGAAGCGCGAGCGAGGGACTTCCACAGGTGACCCCACCGATCACTACTCGGCGTGATTCTCCGATTGCATGAGAGAAGGAGCCCCGGCACTCGCATCTTGAGTCATCTTCCAGAGCCCGGTGCTCAATGGCGGAATGCTCACGGCGACGGTCAAGATCGCACAGACCAAAATCGTAATGAACCCAGGAATAGATTTTCTTGGCTCAACGGGACGAATCGACGTCCGGAGATACATCGCCGTGATGATTCGCAAATAATACCATCCACCAATCCCCGCGTTGACCATCCCGATTAAGGCGAGCCCACGGAAGAAACCAGCGTACGCCGATGAGGAGACGGCAATTGCGCTGAAGAAGACCATGAATTTGCCGAAGAATCCGGCAGTAAATGGGATTCCAATGAGGCTGAATAAAAACACAACCATCAAGATGGAGATGAGAGGATGCGTTTTCGCCAAACCTGCAAGATCGTCTTCAGTTTCGACCGGGCGACTCGGCGAGTCCAGATACGCGATGACCGCGAACGCGCCGATCGTCATCAATGCGTAGGCGACGAGATAGAGCAAGACGGAGCCCACACCCAACAGCAACGTGGTTTCGTAATCGCCACTGCGAAACGCCCTGGCGACAAACGGCGTCGACGCCAAACCAATCAACATATAACCGGCGTGGGCAATACTCGAATAAGCCAACAATCGCCGCAAGTTCTTTTGGAGGAGCGCGAAAACATTCCCCACAGTCATGGTTATGGCTGCGAGGAACCACAATAATATAGGAACTTGCGAACTCAGTAGTCTTCCAGACTCACTCGGATCAAGGCCCCATGATTGTGGTGTCACGAAGCCAAACACCCGGAGCAAAGCCACGAAGCCAGCCACCTTCGGCACGACGGCTAACAACGAGGCCATAACGGTCGAGGTACCTTGGTAGACGTCTGGTGCATAGAAGTGAAATGGAACCGCAGTGATTTTGAAGCCCAACCCCGCCATCACCATTATGACCGCGACGAGTGACAGTACAGGTACGTTGTCCGAATTTAGAGCTCCCGGTTCCGAGTTCAAGACCGGCGTAGAACTATCCCATTGGACTTGATGTAACGTGTGCATGAGAACAGATACATTTGTGCTACCTGTGAGGCCATAGAGATAACTGAACCCAAAGAGCAATATAGCCGACGAGAAAACACTCAGCATAAAATATTTGAGGGCGGCTTCCTGCGATGCATCATCATGTTTCGGCAGATATAACATCACATAGGTCGGGATACTGATCAGTTCCAGCGCCAGGAACAAGGTGACCAGATCATTCGCAGAACCCGAGAGAGATAACCCAGCCAACACGACTAACAGACACCCATAATAGTCGGCCGCGTGTCGATCTTCGAGTCGGTCCCAACTCAATAGGACGAGTAACCCTCCGACCCCCAAGGCGAATAATCGCGTGTATTGGCCAAGAGCGTCAAGGTTTAAGGGACTCGCAAAGAGGTTCATGCCTTCCGCCGTGGCTGCGTCGTTCGCCAATGGAATGAACAACCCGGCGAGGACGATTGCCAACAAAGTCACGCCCGCCCACAAGTGGCGGCCCGCACGAATCGTTCCACCCAAAAACACGACACACGACGCGACCGCCAGAACTATCTCTGGCAGTACGAGCGGGAACCCTCGGAGTAAACTGGGAACGACGGTGTCTGTCACGATTATCTCCCCGATGCGGCTTCGGCGAGTTTGGTCTTCGCCTGTTCGACCTGCGTCACTTGCGAATCCGTTGGTCGTACGTTCCGACGATGGGCAAGGACGTTGCTCACGACTTTGATGTCGGGTTTTGCGGTATCAATGACCGGCTGTGGATACACGCCGAGGAATAAACAAAGGACCATGATGGGGCCAAGGGCAGCCCACTCCCGCAGGTTCATGTCGGTAACACGCTCGGGGGTGTGGGCCTTGGGTTCCTTCGTAGGACCGAAGAACACCTTGCGGAGCATGTTCAGCAGATACCACGCACCAAGAACAATGCCCGCCGTCCCGATCACCGCAAACGTGGCGTGAACGCGGAACATCCCAAAGAAGACGAGAGCCTCACCCACAAACCCGTTGAGCCCAGGCAGGCCAACACTCGTCAAACATATAAATACCATGGACAACGAGAGAAGGTAGAGCCGATCGGCCATTCCACCATAGTCGGCGAGTTTGCGAGTGTGGTATCGCTCATAGAGCATACCAACGAGTAAGAACAACGCGCCGGTCGAAAGACCGTGGTTGATCATCTGCATCAAGCTGCCCGTCAACCCAGATTCATTCAGGGCGAACATACCGAGGATGCAAAAACCCATATGACTTACGCTGGAGTATGCCACGAGTTTCTTGATGTCATCTTGAGCGAGCGCACAGAACGCACCATAGATGATGCCAATAACCGCGAGTGGTCCGAGAAGCTGTAAGCCGATATCAATGCAAGCGTCGGGAGTGAGGGGCAAACATAACCGCAGTATGCCGTATGAGCCAACTTTGAGCAGGACACCGGCGAGCAGCACACTGCCCGCCGTCGGTGCTTCGACGTGGGCAAGAGGTAGCAACGTGTGGACCGGAACGAGCGGAACCTTGATGGCGAATCCAGCGAGCAAGAGCAAGAATACTAACGTTTGGAACGCTAACCAATACTGCGCCGAATGGCCGTCAGTCCGGAAGGTGTCGTCGAACAAGAAGTTAATTCGTTGGACCAATTCGGGAATCGAGAACGTCAGTGAGTACGAATCTCCAAACTGCTTGCTGTTGTCGTAACAAGCAATAACGACAGCCAACACACCCAACAAAGTGATCACACTGCCGACGAGGGTATAAATGAAAAATTTTCGGGCCGCCGCACGTCGTTCGGGGCCACCCCATATCCCGATCAGAAAGAACAACGGGACGAGCGTTAGTTCGAAGAACACGTAGAACAAGACGATATCAAATGCGAGAAACACACCCAACATGGCTGTCCCTAGCAACAACATCCACGCATAGTATTCGTTCGTCCTATCCGTGATAGCGGTCCACGAAATGAGCACCGCCGAAACCATCAACAACGAAGTTAACAAGATTAGCCATACGTTGAGTCCGTCAATCCCAAGGTAGAAGTCGACGCTGCCGAGTGGGCCTAAATCAATCATCTTGTACGACGTGCGAACCAAGGCGCTCGACTCACCATCTTGCTCAATGGCTCCGGGAACGAATTGCGGGGTGAACGTAGGATAGTCCGTAATTTTCGCGCTAGCTGGATCGGTCGGCAGAGATTTCGGAGTCGGGTGAGGAGTGGCGTAGTAATTGGCCGCAACGACGATCGATAAAAGCAGGTTCAACGACACAACGCCAAGGCTGACCAAACGCACAACCGGCGTACGATTATTCCCGAGGAACGCAACAACCAACGCACCACAAGTAGGAATCATCAGAAGCAACAGGAGTATTGTCGAAACTTCAAACATAATTCCTATCCAATATGGTGGAACCTATTTGGAAATAATGCGTGATGGACTTTAGGACAAGTTTTGAACCCGTCTTTTTTTGGGGACAAGTTATAAACCTGTTTTGCGGTATTCCCGATAATCTATTTCGGAACTCAAGATTTACCGAAACAACGTTGCCAGCAAAAATCCAACGACCCCAAGCATCATGATCAATGCATAGAACTGAACGAGACCATTTTGAATGGGGCTAAACAAGCGTCCCACGAATACTGGTATGTGTCCGATCAAGTCCACAAGTTTGTCGACAACTCCTTGGTCGACGGCCGAGCAGATCTTCGCAAAAATCGACGCCGGCTTGACGATCATGATGTCATAAATTTCGTCGAGGAAAAATCGATTCCGAGACAACGTGACGGCCAGAGCGTTTGAGCCTTCCAGCGCACCCCCGACGGCAGGTTGTTTCGTATATATCCACCACGCCGCCGCGACTCCGCCAACGGCCAACAGGCTACTCACACCCATCATCAGAAAGTTCAGGGAGTGAGCATGGGCCTGCGGCATTAACGCATGTGCAAAAATACCCGTTGGTCCAAAAACGACCCCGAGGAGTCCAGCTCCCACAGCAAGGATAATTAGGGGAACGATCATGACGATCGGAGATTCGTGGGCGTGGTCCCCAGCCTCGGGCGGGATCTTCTCCTCGCCCCAGAACGTCAGGAAGTACGCTCTCGCCGTATAAAATGCAGTGAGCCCAGCCGTGACGAGTCCTATCACGAGCAAGAGAAAATACAGCCAACCGAATCCTTTGGCGTGTGTGCTGGCCTCGTATGTCGCGGCCAGAATTTCGTCCTTACTCCAAAATCCGGAAAGTAACGGTACGCCGGCCAACGCAGCCGCTCCGACGCCGAAAGTTATGTGCGTGTATGGAAGGAGTTTGTGAAGTCCGCTAAACTTTCGCATGTCGATGACGTTCCCCATCGCGTGCATGACGCTACCGGCACCGAGGAACAGCAAGGCCTTGAAAAAGGCGTGAGTGAACAAGTGGAATATGGCGGCAATGACGCCAATTTCCAGGAAATGTAATTCGCCGTGGTCCGAATAACCGATTGCCGATCCTAACGCTAAAAACATATATCCGAGCTGGCTAATCGTCGAGTATGCAAGAACTCGCTTCAGATCGGTCTGAGTTATGGCTATGAGGGCGGCCAACAACGCAGTTATAGCGCCGATACAAGCCACAACGAGTTGAGCACCCGGCGATAGGACGAACAAATCAATCGAACGCGCGACCAGATAGACGCCGGCCGTCACCATCGTTGCAGCGTGGATCAATGCGCTGACCGACGACGGCCCTTCCATCGCGTCGGGCAACCACACATGGAGTGGAAACTGGGCGGATTTTCCAACTGCTCCACAGAATAAGAGTAAACAAATGAGCGTGGCGATTCCGGGAGAGTTACCTAACTTTTCTGCCAAGACCTCTTTCGTCATGGCGACGTAGTCTAGAGCACTGATACTCGGGCCGAGTGTGACCCACAGCAGGAGAATTCCGATGAAGAGTCCAACGTCGCCGATCCGGGTAACGAGAAATGCTTTTCGTGCTGCCGCAGCCGCGGCTGGTCTCTGGAACCAGAACCCGATCAATAGATAACTACACAGACCCACGCCTTCCCAGAATGCATAGAGCAAGATGTAGTTATTCGCGAGTACTAAACCCGTCATCGCAAATAGAAATAACGAGATCTCCGCAAAATACCGCGCGTAACCAGGGTCACCATGCATATATCCCACAGAATAGATGGCGATGAGCGACCCAACGAACGTCACTGTTACGAGCATGATCGATGTGAGAAAGTCGGCGCGTAAGCTGAACTCAATCTTGACGTCACCTGCCCCAAACCATGTGTAGTAGTTTCCGACGTTCGGGGCATACCAGGTGTAATGGTGGGACGCATCTTGTGGGATTTCGGCTCCGTAAGCGGCGAACAACACTATGAACGAAAGGATGCACGCACCAACTGCTCCGGCAATGACCGGAATGTGACTTTGGCCACGCAGGACCGTCGGCCCGAGCAACGCCGTCAACGCGCTAGCGAGCAACGGCAACGCCGGGATGAGCCAGAGATAGTTCGTGACGTCATCGAACATTAGTCGTCTCTTTCGAGCGGATAGGTTCCAATCCGGCGGGGGTCAAGCGAGGCGAAGGCTCTTCGGTTTGTCGGGGAATGGCTAGATCATCATCGAGCGTCGGTTCTTGATCGGACTCGCGGAGATCCTGCCACACACTCACGTCGAGCGAGTGCCGATTCCGGTAGAGCATCAAGATCAGGGCAAGGGCAATAGCGGCCTCGCATGCCGCAACGGCCAAGATAAAGAGCACGAAGGCTTGACCCTGGAGATTTCCACGATAGCGGGCGAAGGCCACCAAGTTGATCGCGACTCCTTGGAGCATCATTTCCGCCGACAAGAACATTAAGATCATGTTCCGGCGGGCCAAAAACCCAATCATTCCGAGTACGAAGAGGATCGCCCCAACGATCAGATAATTTTCCATCCCAGCGGGACTCATTTCAGGCCCTCCTTCTGGCGGGCCGAGATTACGATGGCACCAATCGTGGCCACGAGTAAGAGCATCGCCACCAGTTCGACGGCCACGAGGTAATCTGTGAATAACGATCGCCCGAGCGCTTGGACGTTATGCGAGGGCATTTTCGCCTTGCCGGTCGCGTCGCGAGCCGGCACGGAATCTGGAGGCGTGCCGCTCAAGGTAGAAACGGGCTTGGGGGTGTCGGCCCGAAGTGACCCAACCAACTCCGCCCGAATTCGAAGTTCCTTCAACATGTCCTGAAAGGCCGCATCCAGTCGAACCAATTCCTTCTCGACCTTCGCGAGGCCATCTTTCCCTTTCGCCTCTCCACTCAGCAGATATAGGTCAATTTGGTCCGTCGATTTTTCGATCTTCGTCTTGATCGCACTGAGGACTTTTATGTCGGGATGTTGTTTCGTAACCTCAGCGACCAATTGCTGAATCTCTTGAGTGAAGGCTTTATCCTTCTCAAATTCTTGTTTCAGCTTTTCCAGAGAGGCTTGTTTCCGAAGCGATTGAATTTTGGTTGCAAAGGGCTGAGCCGTTTTCACACTATCCTGCAACTTGGTAATCTGGTCCGCATCTGTCTGATACGCCTTGTGAACTACAAATAACAAACCAGACAACAAAACGAAACCAGACAACGCCGCAAGTAATGGTTCGCGAGAACGGTAGTCCGCACTGTCCAGTCCGCTTTGCTGAGCCAACATAATTACAAAGAGAAACGTTACGACGATGGCACCCGCATAGACGGTTATCGTGGCGGCCATCAAGAACGGAGCTGCTTGTAACAGAAATAGACCGCACGTGCTCAGAATCACCACGGCAAACGAAAGGGCGGCACGAACAGGAATCGTTTGAGTAATCATGATCGCGCCGGAAATAATCGCGATCGCCGAGAACACATAGAACAAGACAGTTTCGACCAATCGGGCGACTCGGGCTTGGCCTTCAAGCGGAGTTTCATCGACTTGGATTAACCACAACCCCGCGAAGATGAGGGCCACCAGACCAATGCCCCCACCCAACAACGGAGAGAAGCGTTTTGGCCGAGGAAGTAACAAGTAGATCGACAAGAAACCGAGGAACGCGACGATCAGCACGGGCCAGTTTTGCTGCCAAAACCCGCCCGCCGCACTCCCGTCGTCATTCATGAACAATACCGGCATTGTCAGTTCTCGTCAGCTAAAAACTAATACATAAACGTTTAGTTAGTTTAAATCGCGAGATCACAGGACAGGTTACAAACCTGTCCTACGGCGCTTGGCGAAAATCCATGATGTCCATTTGATCTACTTGTTCTCTGACGAATCGACTTTCGGCTGCGAAGAAATGCTCAACGGTCCTGACTGTGTCCGGATGGGATCTTTTCCGGCGTGTGCCGTCTGGTCAAAAACGCTCAGAAGTTTTTCCTTGTCGAACATCATTTCTTCGCGGCTCAGTCCTGTGAGGTCAAAGAGCGAAGTCAATTCGATCGCATCACAAGGACAAGCCTGTTCACACATCCCACAGTAGATACAGCGTAGTTCGTCGATAACGAACACCTCGGGGTATTTCTCTCGTCCGTCCTCTTGCCATTCTTTCGGTGCGGGGGCCGCGACGATGTCGATACAGTGCGCCGGACACGCCGTCGAACACATATAACAAGCCACACATTTGACTCGTCCCTTTTCGTCCCGATTGAGACGGTGGACGCCGCGATAGTTAGGGGGCAGTTCTGGTCGTTCTTCGGGGAACTGTTGTGTGAGTGTCGGCGAAAACATATGTTTCACCGTCGTTTGGAGTCCCTGAACGATGGCCGGAATGTATAATTTGTCGAGGAGCCCGAGTTTCGGTTCCTCAAGCCATTTCACATCTTTTTCGGCAACTGGCATAATATTGAGAACCTCTATGTCAATAGGTTTTCGTTTCGAAATTTATTGCGTCACTAACTCCCGCTCATCGCGGACGACAGTGTCAGGTGTTTTTCGCGGAGGCGGACTTGATGGAAGAGTCCCAATCCACCCCGCACCAATCAAGAAAACCATGTTCAGCGGAAGTAGAATCCAACGCGACCATTCGACGTCTCGGGCAAATTCCTGGATGATCATAACGCTTAGGATGTTCACCAACCCAAGCGGAATAAGAACCTTCCACGCCATCCCCATTAACTGATCGAATCGGAAGCGAGGGAGTGTCCACCGTATGAGAATGAAGAATATAATGAATGCGGCAACTTTCAGTAGGAACACAAGGACTTTCAAGGCCCAGAATACAACTGTGTTCGGTGCTTCGACTCCAGCAATGAAGGGAAAGTGCCAACCCCCGAAGAAGACCGTGACCATCACAAAACTAGTCGTGACCATGTGGGTATATTCGCCAAGGAAAAACATGGCAAATTTCATGGCACTATATTCCGTGTGATATCCCCCAACGAGTTCTTGTTCGGCTTCGGGTAGGTCAAACGGGGCTCGATTACATTCGGCAAACGCCGAGACCAGGAAAATCATAAACGCCAAGGGTTGATAGAAAACACCCCATCCGTGTTGTCCCTGGTAATAGATAATGTATTCGGGATTCAGCGACCCAACGAGCAAAAACATTCCGACGAGCGCCATACCCATTGGAATTTCATAACTCACGACTTGGGCACTAGCACGGATGGCACCGAGCATACTATATTTATTATTCGCCGCCCACCCACCAAGCAAAACTGCATAGACGGCAAGACTCGAGATCGCGAGGAGTAACAACAGTCCAATGTTCAATCCAGGAGCGATTACGAATTTATAAGTGCTTCTGTACTCCGCCAATTTTTGTTCGTACTTTGCTTGCTGGTCCTCAAAGGCTCTTTCGGCTGCGACATAACGTTTCTGTTCGAACTCGGAAGCGTTTTCACTGACCGGCACAGGTTTCACCGGCGGCATTGGCCGGGGCGTAGTCGGTCCAAAGGGCACAACGGCAAAGGCAAGTAACGCCGTCCCGACGGCAATTCCAGGAGCCACCAAGTAGAGAAACTTGTCGACCCTTTGCGGAATCACGTCCTCTTTGAGAAGAAATTTCAGTCCGTCGGCGATCGATTGGAACAGGCCCCAAGGCCCAACGCGGTTCGGCCCTTTTCGGTCCTGCATCCACGCCGCCAACTTCCGCTCGGCATAGATCATGTATGCGCACGATCCCTGCAGGACGCCAAAAACTATGGCGATAGTCACGACAGTGATGAACAGTTCAACGAGGGACATGGACTATTTACCCGCTGGGAGTGATGCGCGAGTTCTATGGTTTCATCCGAGTTCTTCTCACGTAGGACAGGTTTGGAACCTGTCCTTTTATTTCTCAAACAGGTTCCAAACCTGTCAGACGGAGGAGTATAGTGGAATGTATGAATCTTAGATTCCGCGGAAAGTCGGCGTTCAAAAACTTATCTCATTCTGGCCGGAATCAAGACCCGACAGTCGCCAATTCGGTCAAACCCAAACGAACTCCGAATGTCCCAAGTTGTCCCGATTTCATGGGGGCGAAGAAGGGAACATTATTGGCAATTTCTTGGCGGAGGCTTGGTACATGTAGCAACCCGCGTCGTTGGGCGAGTTCCATAAATATTTGTCCGTCGGTTCGTGTTACATGGGCCGGGCTCACGGCTTTCGAAATTCCCTGGGCCAGATTGGCATGATTGACGAACGTGCCATCTTTCTCAGCGAAGGTCGCTGCCGGCAAGACGTATTTGGCCACCTCCGTGACGAAGCAAGGGAACAAATCTTGAACCACGAGTAGATCGGTTTTCGACAACGTCTCGACCTGTTCTTTTGTGGCCCAAGGTTCGGGCCGTGGCGGATATCCGCCGGTCAAATAGATCGTTCTGATTTCTCCCTTTCCGGTGACCCATAACAAGTCATCGAACGACGCGACACCACCTTGGAAGTGCTTGAGAATTTCTTCAACGCCGCGTCGGTTGGGACATTTTTCGGCCCGGATGGTAAACTTCACCGGTTCGGTCGGTCGGCCCTTCCGATCTTTCGGATAAGTGTCGTCTTCCCCTATCACGGGGACCTTCCCGAGATAGAGTTTCACGTCCTGTGATTGGTCCTTGAACCACTTCGCCAATAGATAGGCTTCTTCGACCGTCAGGAATGGAGACAAGACGGCTGCCACCGAACTCGCATTCTGTTTGATACTCTGTGAGAGATCTCTTCGTAACTGCGGCAACAACTGTTCCCACGGAGCCTGTTTGGGACCTTGCTCACCACGAATGGAGGGGAATCCGAGTCGGTCCGGGGAATTAATGTAGGGATAGTCAAAACGCCCGTCGTCGCACATGAAGTAGCCTTGCGCCTCCGGATTTTCACGAGGTCGCAACCGATAGACTACGTTCTTATTGTGATCGACGTGAATACTACATCCTGTGCTACAATCCGGACACACACTATCCTGACTCCTCAAGAACCAAACTCGTTGCGTATAGAGGAAATCTTTGCTACAGAGGGCGCCGACGGGGCACAGGTCGACTACGTTTCCGGCGAGTTTATTGTTGAGAGGCTCCCCCGGGAATATGTCAATCTCAGCGTGATCGCCGCGGTTGATGACCTGCAACTCGGCCTGACCACTGATCTCTCGCGTAAATCGAACACAGCGCGAACACATAATGCATCGGTCGGCGAACAGAGTAATATTATCGCCGATATAATCTTTATTCGGTGGCTTATTTTTCTCGTCGATCATCCGACTCGTCGCGCGACCATAGTTATAACTGAAGTCTTGCAACATGCATTCGCCGGCTTTGTCACAAACAGGACAATCGAGGGGATGATTTAGAAGGAGGGACTCGAGCGTCTGCTGTTGCGAATACTTCGCCTTATCACTGTTCGTGACAATAACAGTCCCGTCCTTGGCAGGCGTTTGGCATCCGGGAACGACGCGTGGATTCATTCGGACGTTCCCATCGGCGTCCCTGTCCCCGACTTCGACCAGACACATCCGACAACTCGCCACCACAGTCAACCCGGGGTGCCAACAATAGTGCGGAATGAAGACACCCGCCTTTTGCGCTGCCTGAATTACGTTCAGCCGTTCGTTCCCAATGTCGACCTCTTTGTCGTTGACGTAGACTACAGCCATGACCTGACGTACCCCTTCACAAATGTATTTCCAAAACATGGACGTCGTCACTTCGTGGAGAGCTTTTTGATCTCGGCAGCATCAACGAGATTTACACTCGTGTCGCTGAAGGCGGCGAGATGACGACCTCCATAAGTTCCCTTGGTATAAGCTATGATCCGTCTGCCGCGTTGAGGCCCCTTGATGACCACGACGTATTCTTTGTCCGCGATTCGCTTCACAATTTTCTGAGCGGTCCGCATATAATCCGTCAGATCCTTGAGAGATTTGGGAGGACCGTTGAGCAATTCATATTGCTGGTAAAACTTTGCGAGTTGGCTCAATTCATTACGAGCTGTTGTTCGGTCAACGGCACTACGAACTTTCTGGACCGTCCCACCGCCACCGGAGATATTCAGAGGAGCGCTATTGCCACCTCCACCCGATGAGCGACGCGGGTTGTCGTTCGCGTTGGAACTACACCCGATCGACACCAAGACGCCAACAACGAACACCATCGCCAACGATCGATTTGCCCAAGTCATCTGATGATCCTCCCAGATCAACATTTGATATTAATGTGCCCCCACGAGGGGCAAAGGTTTTTTCCCTTGGGCGAAATGCTCGCTCTGTTCCCCCTTGCGGATAAAATC
>CAYYUU010000104.1:0-12021 GCA_964474955.1 uncultured Alcaligenaceae bacterium
AATCCCAGGCGAGATGGGCACTCCTGTTCTCATGATCGTACTGTACCATCGCTACAATCACGGGTCAATTGGGCACATGTGGACGGGGAGTCGTCTTGATGTTAGTCGCGACTCGGAGGACAAGGTGAGAACCTTGTCCATTATCTTGTTCGGAGAACAGGCTTCCAGAGTGTTCATGTATGGACAGCCTTGAAAACCCTCCAAGCAAACGTCCCCTCCAGCTTAACCGAGAACAGACGCAAACGCGAAACTCAATCAAGTTCGTTTTTCATTCGGTTAACCCGAGTACCCGAACGGTGGTTCGACGGCGAAGTTTTCGAACTTCATGTATTGCTTGAGGTAGGAAAGCGTGATTTCCCCGGTCGGCCCATTTCGTTGCTTGGAGATGATGACTTCGATGATCCCCTCGTGTTGCCCAGGTTCGTGATAATCGGGACGGTGCAACAACATGATGGTGTCGGCGTCTTGCTCGATCGCGCCCGATTCGCGAAGGTCCGACATCCGCGGACGATGGTCTTGTCGGTCCTCCGAGCTTCGGTTCACTTGGGCCAAAGCGATCACCGGAATTTCCAGTTCGCGTGCTAGGAACTTCAACCGTCGCGAGATTTGCCCGACTTGTTCTTGTCGACTGTCGCGTTTGCTCTCCGGTTCGATGAGTTGGAGGTAATCGATCACGACCATTTTCAGGTCGTGGCGTCGCTTGAGTCTACGGGCGTTGGCGGCGATACGCATCATCCCCTGCCCCGGGACGTCGTCGATAAAAATTTTCGACTCGCTCAACAAGTGTCCGGCTTCAAGGAGTCGGTCGGTGTCTTCGCCGTTGAGATATCCCTTTCGAATTTTGTGGCTGTCGACGCGAGATTGGCAACAAAGCAAACGCTCGGCGATCTCGATTCGGGATTGCTCCAGGCTGACGAAGAACACCGGAACTCCGTTATCGACGGCGGCATTGCGTGCGATGTTCAAGGCGAAGGCCGTTTTTCCCACCGACGGACGAGCCGCAATGATGATCAGTTCCGAGGCTTGAAAGCCCGCGGTCTTTTCGTCCAAATCCAAAAAACCCGAAGGAACGCCACTGAGCGAAACGTCTTCTTTCTTGGTCCGGGCATCGATTCGTTTGTAGGCTTCCTGGAGTGCGTCGTGCAACGTGACGGTCTGGCCGGTCGCTCCCATCTCGGCGATTTCGAGGATGCGTCGCTCGGCGGATTCGAGCAATTCGTCGGCGGGTGCGGACTGATCGTAGGCATCGCGGACGATCTCGGTCCCTTTGTGCACGAGGCTTCGTAGGATGCCTTTTTCGCGCACGATTCGAGCATAATACAGAGCATTCGCCGCCGTCGGCGCGGCATCCCAGAGCTGAGCCAAATATGGAGCCCCGCCAACGTCGTCCATCAGTTTTTGCTTAAATAGAACGTCGGCAAGGGTCACTAGATCGACTGGGTGTGCCTCCTTGTTCAGGTCCAGAATGGCCTGAAAGATCTTCTGGTGTGCGTCGGTGTAGAAGTATTCCGGTTTGGCCAAGATATTGACGACGTCATCAATGACGTGGTTGTCCCGAAGCATACTTCCCAGCACGCTCTGCTCGGCTTCCCGATTATAGGGTGGGAGACGGTCGGTAAATGCAGGAGAATGAGACATCGAACACCTCGTTCGGGACCAGAGGGAGGAATATACTTTCGACCCACCAGACGTATTGTGTCAACGGCTGACCCGAAAAATGGGTCAGCAGCTACGTATTTCGTTGTCGTAACTCGACCTTGGAAGTCGCGTTGGCTGGGGACCACGCCCAAAAAACGAGTTGCTCGTCGAAGATGTGTTGCACAAAAGGTGGAAGGTGGAAACCTTCCACCTTTCTGTTAGCTTTGCTCTTGTTGCGGAATGACCATCACCTGAACGCTTGCTTCGATATCAAAACCAAGGTTCAGATCGACGTCGTATACCGCACAGTCCTTGATGGGAGCCTCAAGGCGAACCATATCGGAATCGACTTGGAGGTTCTTTCCGTGCAGGGCTTTGGAAATCTCGGCGGAGCCGACAGAACCGTACAATTGCCCCGATTCATTGGCCTTCGCTTCGATCAGAACGTGGGGCAAGCGGGAAATTTGTTCGGCCAACATCTGCAGGTCTTGGATGCGAGCTTCGCGCGCTTGTTGGATCTTGATCTTGTAACGCTCAAGCATCCGCAAGTTGTGCGCGGTAGGGATCGTTGCGAGTCCTTTGGGCAGCAGGTAATTACGCGCATAACCCGGCCGCACTTCCACTTGTTCGCCTTGTCGGCCCAAGTCTGGAACGTCTTCGACAAGGACGAGCATCGTCCCGCCGTGCGGGCCTTTTGGAATCTGTCGTCGGTTTTTGGTTTTCCGCGGCATGTCAAAACCCAATTCTAGTCACAAAAAGTAGCCCGCTGGCGCCGTTCGGTCCCTTTAAAAGGGGATCGATGGATCGTCTGCGGAGGTTGATTCGTTTTCAAAGTTGTCCGAAAAGTCGCCAAAGTTATCATCGGGAGACGAAGAACTGGAACGCGAGCCGGAGTAACTGTCTCGCTGTCCGCCTTCGGTTTTGGGATCCAGAAACTGAAAATTCCCGACGTAAACGACGTGCTTGGAACGCTTTTGCCCGTCGTTAGTTTCCCACCTTTCCTGGATCAAACGCCCTTCCACGTAAATTTGACTGCCTTTGCGGAGGCTTCCCAGCGCCAAATCAATTTGTCTTCGATCCTCGCCGCGAGAAAACAGCTTCATATCGATGAATAACGGGTCGTCCACAAGCTCGTTCGTTTGTGGGTCCCGTTTCTTCTTGCCATCCGTGACAAAAGGAATTTCCAATACAGTCCCGCCGTTCGCGAATGTTCGAGGATCCTCCAGGTTTTTCCAAAGTCGCCCAATAAACATCACTTTATTCAAACTCGCCATGACACGACCTCCCAGGTGGTGAGTGAGATGGATTTGCTGTACGCAAATAACTTGGTTTAGTATACATTCGTCACCCACACCTTGCAAGCTTGAGCGGTACTCGAAAAAAATGTTTCTTCCGCTTCGGCGTGCTCCCGAAAATCCGCATTTCTGCTGCGACTTACGAGGATACGGATTCCTTTTCCTCGACGGTCGTCTCCTGGTCCTCTTCGGCCTTTTGGGATTCCGTTGAAGACTCTTCTTCGCTGGCCTCCGCAGGCTTCTCTTGTTCGCGTCGAGGTCTTCTTGGTGGAGGAGATTTCTCGTCTTCCTCGTCCTGGATGTTGTGGTAGGCCACCATGGCGTGTTCGTCGCGGGCCAAGGCCAACATGGTGTCGACCAACTTCGCGTCGATCTTGAGCGGCAGGAACCGAAGAATGAATTCCGAGAGGTGGAATTCGCGTTCGAGAACCGGCAAGACCGGCCCTTCGCACCGGAAATAGATTAAATAGTAAAGGGCCTTTTTGTGGACCACATTGCGGTCGTCTTTAATGGGATAAGCGAGGCGGCGCTCGTCCCACGGACGGCTGGCGAGGATCTCGGCGTGTTGCTTTTCCAACAGGGCGTGGATTTGTTCCGCCGCCGCCGAAACGTCGCCGCCGACTTTCCCCGTGTCCAACATGAACATGCATTCGTAAACGTTTGCTGGCACTGCTTTTTACCTCTCAGTGATACGCCGCAAGCGAACTCGCCGACGCCATTCACTCTTTTCGGTCTCCGTTATATTCATTCATACACTTTTCAATTCCTTCGCGCCACCAGAGCGAGACGGCCTGGACGGCGGTGAAAATCGCGTCCTCGATCGTGTCTCGCTCGGAAGGGCGGAACTTTCCAAGGACATGATCGACGGCGTCATCGCCGGGCGTTCCGACACCGATGCGAAGGCGTTGATATTCGTTCGTCCCGAGTCGATTTTGGATGTCCCGCAATCCGTTCTGTCCGCCGTGGCTGCCCTTCGGTCGAAATCGCAATTTCCCGAGGGGTAAATTGATATCGTCGGCGACGATCAACAAATTCGCCAAGTCCAACTTGAAGAAATCGACGATTTCCCGGACGCTCTGGCCGCTGAGGTTCATGAACGTCTGGGGCTTGACGAGCAAAATTTTGTCCGCATCGTCCCGCAATTCGGCGACCTGGGCCTGGAATTTGTCCCGAAACGGTTCGGCATTGGGATTTTCCGCAAGCCGATCCACGACCTCAAAACCGACGTTGTGGCGAGTTCGTTCGTATTTTTTTCCGGGGTTCCCAAGCCCGACAACGACATGCATGCTCGGTCCTCACTGAGGGCGCCAATGGAACCATTACTCGCCGCCTTCTTCCTCGGGTCCTTCCTCTTCCTTTTGTTCTTCGCCAATGACTTCCGGTTCGGCGGCTGGTGCTGCTTCTTCTTCGAGTTCCGGAGCTTGTGTGCCTTCCGTAATGTGCATCACAACTTCTTCCGCGTCGAGCAGCGGCGTCACGCCGGGAGGGAACGTCAAGTCCTTGACGTGAATGGCTCCGCCTAGCTCAAGGTTTTCGATATTTACGTCGAATGCGTCGGGGATTTCGAGCGCTGGACATTCCACCGGGACAGTGTGATGCGGTTGTTCCAGGACACCTCCGTGTGCGACGCCGACGGGATCGCCCGTCGTTGTGATCTCTACTTCGACCTGGACCCGTTCCCCTTTGGCCACACGGACCAGATCGACGTGCAACACGTCGATCCCGAGATAGTCCCACTGCACATCCCGGATGAGGGTTTTCTCGACTTGCCCATTCGTCTCCAGGTCGATGTAGCGGATGTGGTGCCGCATTGCCTTTTGGAACTCTTCGACCGGGATGCTAACCGGAACGGATGCTTCCTTGTGGCCGTAAATGACCACGGGCAAGCGGCCGTTCTTTCGCAACTTTCGGGCAGCATTGGACCCGACCTTCTCTCGCTTCTCGGCAACGATCTTCAAGGACTCGGCCATTGCTCTCCCGCTCTCTTACGCTTGGCCACCTGGGTCTTTTCCCGGTGAGTGGTTTCCGGTTGTGTTCTTCGGGGCCGTCTTTCGATAATACCAATGAGAACAAACAAGACGCCCCAAAAGACAGGAGCGTCTTGCGGATTGTTCCAAATAGGAAAGAATTATTATGGAACACCGCAGCAGAATGAGCAAGGGGGACAAGGGAAAATTCACGAAATCGTTTGCTTTGAGAATTCCACTCGTTTTAAGAATGTTGTGCGGCTCGTAGGTCCACGCGAGCCGCTTGGACCGAAATCCGGTCCCGGAAAGTACACGCGAGCCGCGCGTACCTACGAGCCCAGTTGTTGAAGTTTCCTACGAAGGGCCGAGCGTGCCAGACATCTTGATCGAACAGGCAACATTTGTACAAGCCGATGATGACCCACCGAAGCTCCTTGGGAAATCGCCTGGCGTCCAGGATACGTGGCTTCCGGAAATCGAGAGCACGTTGGACGATTTCGGAACGCCCCCTTATGGGATACGGTGTCCGGAGGCGATGTTCGCACTGCCGTTGGGAAAACGACATGTGATGGTCGTTCGTGTTCGCGACGACGTCGACGAGTCGAATGGCCGCTCTCGACCGTTACACTTCCAGGTGCTCATCCTGACGAAGAAAGTCTACGCCTACGGCCTTCCCGATCCGTTTTACATACTCGATAAATTCCCGCCCGACTGGAAGAGCAATCAACTGCCGACTCTGGAGTGGACGTTCGGGCCGTTGCCACGGCGCATGATCCCCGAAGTGCAGGCGATTCTCAAACGTCTCAAGTCCAATGCCCTCGTGGAAGATAAGCTCGGGGAAGAGCAAGTCGATGACCCTGACCGAGAATATACGGACGAGGAGATCGCCAACGCCTGGGGCCCAACGTTTCTTGGCGGCGTCCAGATCCTCGTCGACGGAGGGCGACTCGTTTTTCAACGGTCGGCTCCCGACCCGGAGTTGGTCCGCGCGTTCTGGACGCTCTTACCCAACAGTTCTCGCTATCACATTTGGCCGGCGACCTATGCATTCGGCCACGTCTTGCCCTTTGATTTGGTGGTGGTGCCGGTGTATAACGCCCAAGATTTCCAAGGTTACCTGACCGAAGACCAAGCGGGCGAGTATCCGGAAGGGCGCTACGAAATGGCCCTTCAACAAGCCGCGCAGGCCGGCGACCAGGAAGAACTCGACATCCTATTTCATCGGCGGGGGTCTCGCGAAACTCTGAAGCTGGCGATCGTTCTTGTCATCGTGATGACGGTGTTGGTTCTCGCGAATAATTTTTTCGGGCGACCTATAGTTCCTCCGGTGGAGAAGAAGGCAAAATCTTCAGTGACGAAAACAACGAAGAAGGCGGAATCGTCGCCAACGAAATCCAAGGAGAAGGCTGACCAAAACGAATTGGAGAAGTAGTTCTTGGGACTTGGAACGCGAAACGGATTGTTGTCCGGTTTTTGTTTTGGAGTGCGTCAGCGAAGCTGACGCTTTTGGTATTTTCGGATTCCTCGCTTGCGCCTCGGGTTGGTGTCTTTTGGAGTGCCGGCGGCTCGACGCCGCTTTGGTAGGTTTTTGTCTTTGTTTTGTCTTTGTTTTCGTAGTAGGCGTCGTTTCCCACACTCCAACACCAACCCCGGACAAACATTTTCTTCACCTCATTTCATGGCAGAGGACGGGTCTGCTTGGAAATGCTCTCGAAGGTGCTTGAGGGCAGGAATGAGGAACAGCGCGGCTCCATAATGAGTCGTGTTATACCACAAGATTTTTTGTCGGCCTGTCGCTTCCCACAACTTTTCGGCCATGCTCGCAGGGACAACTTCGTCGCGTTTGGCCGCCAACATCATCACCTTTCGATTCTTCAAGTTGGCCGCGCATGTTAACGGATCGACCGGAGCGAGTAGAGTCTGGAGGATTTTCTTGTTCCCGCCGAGGGATTCATAGAGCTTGCGATATTTCGCAGCTTCGGGATGTTTGTGAGCATAAAACCCATCGGCGAGTCCACCACCAGCCAGTAGAATGGCCACGCGACCGAGCTTTGGCTCCATCTCGGCGCTGAGGGCGGTCATGAATCCCCCCAAGCTCACGCCAACGATTCCTAGATTTTTCGAATCAATCTCTTTTCGCGAATCCATCCATGCGGTCAGTCGGCGGACGTCCAAAACTGTTTGGCGAATCCCCGCCATCGACCGCGGAATGTTCGTCGAGATCAGCCGAATTCTTCCCTTTCCGCGTGGTCGGCGTGGACCGTAGTAGGCCATGTACATGAAGACCGAACCGATTCCATTCTGGGCGAGGGACTTGGCGATGATTCTAGCGGGGCCATCGTCGCCACCCAGAATGTGCAACACGATGACACACGGAAATTGATCTTTCCCGATCGGACGGTAATACGTCGCGTGCACAGTGTCATTGAGGGGAAAGTCACTCTTGATGGCAGAGGGAAAAGTGAGTTGATAAGTCTCGTACTTTGCCAGTTTCGAGCTTTTCCCTTTCACGAGTTTGTAAGAGAACTTGTGCGGGTTGAGGCGGTATTGTTTGGGAATGCTTTTCTGGTCGCCGCCGAGCCGGAATGTGGCAGAGCCTGTTTCCACTTCGCTTCTCGAAGGCTGAGTTTCGCCACCCAAAACGAAAGCACCCAGGCTAACGAGGAGTGCGGCTGCGTAAACGAATCGCATTGAGGGGGTTCTCCTACTTTTGCAGAGCTATCGCACTACCATTCCGCAGCGGGCCATCTCGGCCCTGCGGGAGACGAAGCATCCTGAGAGATAATATTATACCCGATAATGACCGCCGAAGCTGACAAGCCCTGAAAATCTCTTCGGAATGAGAATCGAGGGTTGAGAGTCGAGAGTTGGATGCCGCTCGGGCGGGCGGACCAATAAGTGTCGCGTAGCTGTGAGTCCGGAGAAGTTGCTTTTCGCTCGGGCCCTTGCAGGAATAAGAGTCTTGTTTGGGGTGGGCTGCATGTTCCAGGACAGCCATCGCTCAACCGATCCAAATGCGACAGCTTTTTCTCCGAGCGCCCCCGCGAAAAGCAACGAGACCAACGTGACGATTATTCTCTCCAACAACCAACGCGGCATCCAAATAAAACCAAGACGAGCATGAATCCGCCATTCCGAGCGTGCGTGCTCCTTTCGCCCCCATTCCATATCATTGTCCGGGAGACTGTTTCGTCGTGTTTAGAGAAAGGAACGTCGCTTATGTCGGTGATGGAATCCAATGCCCAGTCGGAAAATCCGCTCACGGTGGGGATGCCCAAGACGCTGCTGCCCCGACCTTGCGTGCTCGTGATTTTTGGAGCCGCGGGTGATCTGTCGTGGCGGAAACTCCTGCCTGCTCTGTACAACCTGAATGTCGATGGCGTGCTTCCTTCCAACTTCGCCGTGGTCGGCTTTGGAATCGGCTCGAAGGGAGATCCCGACGAATGGATTCGAAATCGTGCGCACGACGGAACGAAACGATTCTCACGACGTCCTTTGGACGAAAATCACTGGGCGGATTTCGCAAGAGCGTTGTTCTATGTCGAAGGGAGTTTCAATGATTCCAGCGCGTATGACCAACTCAAGGCGAAACTCGATAGCATTGACCATCAATTCGGAATCCGCGGAAGTCGCGTTTATTATCTGGCCGTTCCGCCTGCCGTTACGGAAGTATGTGCGCAGCACTTGAAGTCCGAAGGGATGATTTCGGACCCGGAGGAGAACGAATCCTTTACCCGCGTGATCGTCGAGAAGCCCATCGGTCACGATCTGGAAAGTGCAAAAGAGATCACTTCAGGTTTGGGAGAGTGTTTCGCCGAAGAACAAACATTTCGGATTGATCACTATCTGGGAAAAGAGACCGTCCAAAATTTGATGGTCCTGCGGTTTGCCAATAGTATCTTCGAACCACTTTGGAATAAGAACCACATCGACCATGTCCAGATCACCGTCGCCGAACAAGAAGGGTTAACGGCCCGGGATCCGGAGACGGGAGAGGTCACCGGGAGCCGGGTCGGATATTACGAAGGCGTCGGGGCGTTGCGGGACATGGTTCAGAATCACATTCTACAACTCGTATGTTTGGCGTGTATGGAGCCGCCATGGTCGCTTGGTCCGAATGTCATTCGCGATAACAAGATTGATGTGCTGCATTGCTTGCGTCCGCTCGAACCTGCGGACGTCGAGAAATCCGTCGTCCGGGCACAATACATATTGGGTGATATCAAGGGCCGAGAAGTTCCGGGCTATCGTCACGAGGTCCGCGAATTCTTTTCGAATCGAAATGAGCCGGTGCCGTCGGAATCGACGACCGAAACATTCGTGGCCATGCGGATGTTCGTCGATAACTGGCGCTGGATGGGCGTGCCGTTTTATATACGGACCGGAAAGCGATTGCCGAAGCGAGCGAGCGAGGTCGCGATCCAGTTCAAGAGAGTGCCGCAAATCCTATTCAACACCGATCCCAACACGCCACTGGAACCGACTGTTTTGTCGTTACGCGTCCAGCCCGAGGAAGGCGTTTCTTTGCGGATTGCGTCGAAGCTGCCGGGCGCGAGGTTGCGGATTTATCCCGTGAAAATGGAGTTCAATTATAGCTCCAGTTTTGGCGAGGCCAGCCCCGAAGCTTACGAACGGCTGTTGCTGGACGTGATGGCTGGAGATGCAACGTTGTTCATGCGACGCGACGCGGTGGAAGCGGCGTGGCAATTCGTGATGCCGATACTGGATGCGTGGGAGGCAAGCAGGACTCGCTTTCTGCCAGAGTATCGGGCCGGAACTTGGGGACCACTCGAAGCCGACCGGCTCATCGAGGGCGACGGACGTCATTGGAGGATCCTATGAGCGAAGACGCACAAAATTCTCCGATCGAACAGGCAACGGCGACCGACATTTCCGGGACCGAATCGATGCCCGTGCCGCTTGGCGAAGTCGAGAAAGAGTTGAGTCAACGCATCCAACGAATGCAAGCGGCGACGAACGACATCGTCTTGCGATCGCGAATGTCTAACCTGGTCGTGTATTGCGATAACAAGGATTTGGCCGAACAGGTCGAGGGCATGATCCCCGACATGATGAGTCTGCATCCGGCGAGAGTGATGTTGCTTCTGGGCCTCTCGAATGCAGCGGGCGGAGCGTTGACGACGACAGTGACAACTCGATGTCACCCGGTCAAGAATGGACGGGCTCTCTGTTCCGAGCAAATCACGGTTCGGGCCGTCGGGACGTCGGTCAAGAAACTGCCGTTCGTCGTACGCAGTCTGTTGATCGGCGACCTTCCGACGAATTTGTGGTGGGCCGCTGCCCAGGCTCCGCCGCTGGATGGCGTGTTGTTTCATGACCTCGCGGAGTCGGCGGAACAGGTAGTTTACGACAGCATGGGTTGGCCTGACCCAGCGAGAGGGATGTTGGCCGTCATCAACTGGATCGGCTCCCTTGAGAGTTCCCGGCCTGGAGCGAGGTGGCGGTTGGCTGCCGATCTGAACTGGCGAAGGCTGAAGTATTGGCGACGGATTCTGACGCAAGCTCTCGATCCGCAAGTGGCTCAGGGTTTCCTGGAGACGGTAACGGAAGTCCGCATCGAGCATGGCCCCCACGCCGTGATTCAAGCGTGGCTCATCGTGAGTTGGCTGGCATCTCGTCTGGGATGGGAAGTCCAGGGCGGAAAAGTCCAGCCAAACGTCGAGATGAGTTGGCAATGTCAAGCGTCGAACAGGCTTGTACGAATCGTCATCCGTCGCGTCGAGTCGGACGAACATGCGATCCACAAGATTCGTATTGCGAGCGAAGCGCATTCTTGCGAATTCGATGTGGAAGGCTCGCGACGTCTGGCGGTCTTGCCGGCGGGTGCAGACGCCGCCCCCCGAACCGTGACCGTTCCGCCACAACCGTTGTTCCAACTCGTAGGCCGAGAACTTTCGGATCGAGACCGGGATCCGATCTATCGGGAATGTCTGGAGGTCGCGAAGAAGCTGGCCCAGAGTGTTGTGGGGGCGTGAGAGGTTGAGAATTTGGACAGGGGTTCGGACGCCGCGAAACTCCAAAGCACAAACGCGTAAACCCTTTTTGTTTGAAGACCCCCTCACCCCCACCCACAGTGTTATCTTTCTTGGCCCGGGTCCCGCAAGCGAGGCGAGGGACTTTGAAAAAGAAACCGTACCCAAACCAATCGTGAACCGCTCTAAGCCAAGATATCCCGCACCACATTTCCATGCACATCCGTAAGGCGGAAGCGTCGTCCCTGGAATCGATATGTTAATCGCTCGTGATCGATTCCGAGTAAGTGGAGCATAGTCGCCTGGAAGTCATGAACGTGGACACCGTTCTCCGCGACGTTCATTCCGAGGTCGTCGGAAGCGCCATATGTTATTCCCGGTTTCACGCCACCACCAGCCATCCACAGCGTAAAGGCATATGGGTGATGATCGCGTCCCCATCGTCGACGATTATCCAAGTTCCCCTGGATGAATGGAGTACGTCCGAATTCTCCGCCCCAGATGACGAGCGTATCTTCCAGAAGTCCGCGTTGTTTGAGGTCCATCACCAACGCAGCAGATGGTTGGTCGGTATCGCGACACTGGTTATATAGTTCGGTCGTGAGACTATTATGTTGATCCCATCCGGCGTGCATCAGTTGGACGTAACGAACTCCACGCTCGACAAGACGACGAGCCATCAAACAGTTATATGCGAATGTGCCTGGTTGTTGCACACTTGGGCCATACATCTGGAGTATGTTTCTCGGCTCGTCCGCGAAGTTGGTGAGTTCAGGGACACTCGTTTGCATCCGATAGGCCATTTCGTATTGCGAGATGCGCGTAGAAATCTCTGGATCGCCAACGTCGTTGAGGTGCATTTGGTTTAAGTCGCGGATGTCGTCGAGCATACCGCGACGGAGTTGTCGATTGACGCCGCGTGGATTTGAGAGATTGAGGACCGGCTCACGACTGCCACGGAACTTCACTCCCTGGAATCGTGTGGGCAAGAATCCAGAGCCCCAATAGAAGTCATAGAAGATCTGACCGCAGGTTGTTCCTCGCGAAACCGAAGTCATGACGACAAACGACGGCAAGTTGGCGTTCTCACTCCCGAGTCCGTACGAGAGCCACGCTCCAACGGTCGGA